>CALEMG010000364.1 GCA_937910835.1 uncultured Alphaproteobacteria bacterium
GAGTAATAAAAGCCGGAGTCGTAAATATCCAATCCGCAATCACGATCCAAAAAGTTGCGAAGGCGATGGCATCAATATTCTTTCCTTTCACCGCAACGAAAAGGTAAAACGCACTCCCAAAGCCTGTTCCAAACAATATTGTTGCTGAAACGATATGAATCCATTTGAAGATAAGATAGTCCATGGCTTAGATATACAGGTAATGAGTGATACAAAAAACATTGATTTATCAAAAGGCGTGTGGTTCGTCTATGATGGGGAGTGCCCGATCTGCAATCTGGCGGCACAGTCACTACGCATTCGGGAAGCCGTCGGCCCATTAATGCTTGTCAATGCACGCGAAGAGACAAATCATCCGCTTTACCTGGAGATAGTAGATCAAAAGCTAAACCTTGATGAAGGCATGGTCCTCAGATACGGCAACTGTAATTATCACGGCCAGAATGCGCTTCAAATGATGGCGCTTTTGGGAAGTGAAAACGGTTGGTATAACCGTATGAATGCGCGGCTATTTAAATTGCCGGTAATTGCAAGCTTTCTGTACCCGATCATGAAACTGGCCAGGAATACGCTTCTGAAAATTCTCGGAATTCCCCGACTGCAAAACCTCAAAGTAACGAAAGAAGCAAACCCTGTTTTCGAGGATGTATTCGGAGACGACTGGCCAAATCTGCCGCCTGCCATGAAGGCTCATTATGCGGCTAGATCATATTCGGAAGATCGGGTGACCGTTAATGGGCATTTGAATGTATATGTGCATCCCCTATTGGGGCTTTTCGCTCGAGCGAGCGGTTTACTGGTTCCCTTTTCAGGTGAAAACATCCCTGTCCGAGTGACCTTCAAAGCAGCACGCAATGACAATATATTGGAGTTTGACAGAGTATTTGGTTTTGAGGGACACAAGCCAGTTCATTTCAAATCGAGGATGCTGCCGATGGCAAATGGCGAGGTCATTGAAATTATGCGATTTGGTTTTGGTTGGCGATTTAGATGCGAATGGCGGGAAAACAAAGTTATCTTGTCCCATCTCGGCTATGTGTGGCGCTTTTTGGGCCTGAATATCCCGATGCCATTCTCCTTGATTTTGGGTAAAGGCTACGCAGAAGAGTGCCCTGTATCCGATACTGAATTCTCAATGTGGACCCACACCAAGCATCCATTGTTTGGTAAAATGTTCGGCTATGACGGCTCCTTCAAAATAACGGATATGAAATGCGGCCCATACTAGTTCTTGGTGGTTATGGCAATTTTGGCAAGAGGATTTCCAAGTCGCTCGCAGGGGCCGGATTTCCTGTAGTCATCGGCGGTAGGAGTCAGGTTAAGGCCAGTACTCTTCTAAGAACCCTGCCAGGGCAGGGCCATGCCGTGGCGACTTTTGATGTTGACCAAGACTTAGAACTTCACCTTAAGAGAATGAAACCTTCTTCCGTCATAAACACTTGTGGCCCGTTTCAGTCAGCCGATTACTCAATTGCCAAAGCATGCATAGAAGAAGCGATCCCGTATATTGATTTGGCGGACGCTCGAGATTTCGTCTGCGGCATAACCAAACTAGATCAGAAGGCTAACGAGGCCGGAATACCAGTAATTAGCGGGGCAAGCACTGTGCCAGGACTTTCATCAGCCGTCCTTGAAGAATTCGGCGGAGAATTCTCTCTAATTACGTTACTCAAGTTCGGTATCAGCCCTGGCCAAAAGGCGGAGCGGGGATTGGCGACGACGCAAGGAATTTTAAGTTACGTCGGAAAGCCATTGCGTCGCTTTGCAAGCGTCAAACCGAATGTCTTTGGCTGGCAAGATCTTTATCTGCAACGCTATCCGGTGATTGGTAGAAGATGGATGGCCAATTGCGAAATCCCGGATCTCGATTTACTGCCGAAGGCATATGGAATTGATAGAATTCAATTCTCTGCGGGGCTAGAGCTAACGCCGCTGCATTTGGGGCTCTGGATGATGTCCTGGCTAGTACGATTAGGTATCCTAAATAACTTGCAGAAATTTTCTGGACCACTTTTGAAGATCAGTAATTGGTTTAATCGTTTTGGTTCTGCGGACGGGGGTATGCATATACTTTTGGACGGATATGATCATGAGCGGAAGCCTCACCAATTTGGCTGGTTTATTGTTGCAAAGAATGGAGACGGACCGCAGATACCGACAATCCCGGCAATAGTTATTGCCAAGAAAATTGCTAGAGGGGATTTTCCGGTTGTTGGTGCGATGCCTTGTGTCGGCCTTGTCTCACTATCTGAATATCTTGAGGAGCTTTCTTCCTTCGAAGTAAGTACCTACAGAGAGTAGGTGTTTCCAACGGTTAATTGGCGATGGCGAATGGGGTAATGGAAAATCATGAATAGAAAATTGTTCAAGTATCCAAGAACACCTCATCTACCTTGGTCGCCAGGCCGAAGTTCTGATGACGTTACTATGAGGGACGTGGGCCGATTCGTTGGAAAAGAGATAGTTATAACCGAGAAGATGGATGGCGAAAACATGACCCTTTATCCGGACTATCTTCACGCTCGCTCGGTTGAGGTATCATATCATCCCTCTCGAGACTGGATCAAAGCGATGCATGCCAGCATAGCTCATTTGATTCCGAGAGGGTATCGGATTTGTGGGGAGAATCTCTATGCTCGACACTCCATTGCCTATCAGAATTTGCCGAGCTATTTTTTTGTGTTTTCGATCTGGAATGAGAGGAACGAGTGTCTGTCTTGGCGTAAGACGGAACGCATGTGTAGTGAGTTGGGACTCGTGACACCAAAAGTCCTTTTTTACGGTCTTTGGGATGAGGCGTTAGTGAGGGAAATTACCGTCGATGAGGAAGTTTCCGAAGGTTTTGTCGTGCGGACTTCTGGCAGCTTTTTTTATGAAGATTTCTCGACCAATATGGCAAAGTGGGTCCGTTCGTCTCACGTGACAGATGAGAAGCATTGGTCGAAAGCTCAGATGGTATTAAACAAACTTTCAAAGCAATGACCAAGGGTGCAATCGACGCCACTAAGATATTGGTATTGAAAAATGGTGCCCAGGGGCGGATTCGAACCACCGACACGCGGATTTTCAGTCCGCGTGGATTGAGCTTTTTGACATATAATTTGCACGGTAATTCTTGCTAAGTATTGAGAGTGGAGATTATTCAACTCAGCAGTTCTTGTAGCCATTATCAATGCAATCATTGGCTAGTTTTCTGGCTTTTTCAATTGCCTCTTTCGTCATTTTATTCTCTAGCCGCTGTTTGAGGGTAGCCGCTTCATAATTCCCCTGTTCGGAAGCTATCGAATACCACATCAAAGATCGTTCATAATCTTTATCAACCGCCTGCCCATAATAATACATCCGACCGAGGCTGAATTGAGCGTCGACGTTTCTTTGACTTGCGGCGCGCCGATACCATTTTAGCCCCTCTTCATAGTTTGCCGCGACAAATCGGTTGTTTGCATATAGATCGCCGAGGTTATTTTGTGCCAGAGAGAACCCTTGCTCTGCTGCCATTGTGAACCATTTGCGAGCAGCTTGATAATCCAAAGGGACTCTCTGTCCGCGAGAATAAATGAGTCCAAGACTATTTTGAGCAATGACATCACCGGTATTTGCTGTGGCCTCAATTTCACGGATTGCAACACTGTCAGATTGTAGCACTCCTTGCCCTTCGTATTCAGCGTCTACTATGGCAATCGCTCTGTGGCATTTGTCTATATTCGGGGCTTTGTTTGGATCCAGATCCCTCTTATTGTCAGCATAGCCTATATTGAAAAACCGATCGTTTGCGTACCACGTTTTAATAGCCTTGATCTTGTATAATGCGTTGCCGCCAGCATAAAATTGCGAGCATAGTTCACTATGGCTCGTATTCCACCCAACCATATAGGGGCTATGCCTTTTAAAGTTTGTTGAAGGCTCAATTGCGGTTGTGCAGGCTGCCAGAAAAAGAACTGGAACGGCAAAATAAGGCTTCAAAGAAAGGCTCCAAGAAATTGCTCGACTCTAAGGTAGAATAGCGTGTTGTTCTAATCAAGTAAAATGTGGGTAGTGGGTCACTTTGAAATTTCTTTCTTTTTGTAAGGACCACGTTTTTTCGGCGCGGTTTCTTCAGCGTCAATCAAAGCCACAATGTCCTTAATATCCCAAAGGCGGTCAGCAATACCAGCTTCCATTGCAGGGGTAACTTTCAAAGTTTGATGAACTCGCACAAAGTTATAATACATAAAGTGAAGGGCGACAGCGTAAGCGTGGTTCTCAACCTTTTTGGAGAAGCCATTGGTGAGGCGAGTAAAGCGGCGCATGTGCATACGCATGGTCAAATTTTGACGCTCGACATGTGAAGTTGATACTAGTGCTTTGACCGGTTCTCCTTCAACCGCTGTTTTCCTAATTCCTCTGCATTCAGCCGGAGAATATTTCTTCTCATGCCCCTTATTGCCTGTCGGGCCTCCGTATATCTTGATCAGTTGAGCGTAGTCCACATCACCACCGAATGCGCCCTCTACTGCCTCCAAATATGCTTTATGCCCGTCTGTGGTCAACTGCACTCGATTAGCAAGGCGTCCGCGCAGATCATCCATGAAAGCTATTGCATACTCACTATCCCGGCCACCGACCAAATAGGACAGGATCAGTTTGCTGCCACTATCAATGGCGGTCCATGTCCATGTATCACCAGCCCCTTCCGGTGCGGCGGTTGCAGTCTTAACGTTCTTCTGCTTGGCGTAAGTGAAACTCCATATTTCATCGCACTGGATAACAGACGCTTTGACGTTGCGAACGTGTCCGTCGTGGTATTTTGAGCAAGCCTTCCCCGCGTCGATCAGAAGTTTGTTGACGGTGTTCTTGGAGACATCAGCAATCCGTGCTGTGGCGCGAATGCTATTGCCTTCGACAAGAAGTTGAATGATTAAGGAGCGAGTTTTTGCGTCTAATTTTCTCATAGATTAAATATAGTACGAGGCACATATTTTGTCAAGCATTATGGTCAGTTTGCGATTATTAGCAAACTGCCTATTGCGTTAATTTTTTGGGTGGAGTACAATTCCGAACATGGAAAAAGAAGAATATAAATCGCCAGGCCAAATGATTTCCTCTCTGCTGAAGGAGAGGGATTGGACCAAACGAACATTGGCCGTTATTGCGGGCATAGATGAAACGGCTATAAGCAAGATTTCATCAAATTCGCGACGGATTGATGCTGAAACGGCTCTGGTGTTCGAAGATGTTTTTGGCATTGAGGCTGAACGGTTCTTGTTCGTCCAAAAAACTTATGATTTGGCCGTTGCACGGATTGATAAAATTCCAAATCCGGCCCGCCAAATTCGAGCAAACTTGATCGGCTCGTTGCCAGTTAGTGCGATGATTAAGCGGGGCTGGATTGACGCGGAGTCGGTTAAGGATATTGAAAAAGTTGAAAGCTCCCTTCTTCGGTTTTTCAAAGCTAACCGACTAGAAGATATTGAATTTTTGCCTCATGCCGCGAAAAAGACTGCAGTTAGTGTTTCGACTACATCAGCACAACTTGCATGGCTTTATCGTGTCAAGACGCTGGCATCAGAGATGCTTGTAGCAAAGTATTCTCCATCAGCGGTAAAAACCGCAATATCAAAAATTAAACTGCTGCTGCACTCACCCGAAGAACTCCGGAAAATTCCCAGAATTCTTGCTGAGGCAGGTATCCGCTTTGTGATTGTTGAGGCATTGCCATCAACCAAGATCGACGGTGTTTGCTTTTGGTTGAACGAAAGCTCCCCTGTTATCGGAATGTCGCTTCGTTTTGATCGGATCGACAATTTTGTTTTTGTGCTTCGTCATGAACTTGAGCATGTGTTGAACCGAGACGGATTAGAGACAATGATGCTGGACGTTGATATCAATTCTGAGACAAGTGAACATGTTTCTACGGAAATAAGGGAGCAGGAATTTCTTGCTAACACGGCTGCTGCGGATTTTTGTGTTCCGGAAAATATGATGGCGGCGTTTATATCTCGCAAGGCTCCGGTGTATGCGAAGCGTGATATTATTGGGCTTGCGAGAATGTTAAAAGTCCATGCTGGCTTAGTAGCTGGTCAACTCCAACACAAAACTGGAAAATATCATTTAGGCCGCGAATATCTTGTTCCAATAAGATCTATTGTAACACCAAATTCCGTAACCGATGGATGGGGCGATGTTGCTCCGATTGAAGATTGTTGAGGAAGGAAAAGAGATGAGTAAAACCAAAGATATGCAAAGATTTATTCGTCATAATCGTGATGAGACTGGCGAAACAGAAGTTGATATGAAAAAGGTTGCTAAGTTTGCGGCAAAAATGGGATGGAAACTTCCCATTCCAAAAGATCCTATTGATATCTTAGCAAAAGAATTCTCGCGCGCTGCCAGAGATGAAATTGAATATAGCAAAAAAACAGGCAGGCCCTACAGGGTAAACCATGCGATTTCCAACAAACAAGGCAATGAAACGTTTTTTGTTTGGGTTGATATTAATGATGCATCAAGGGGAATTATGCATAAATCACTTAACCAACGCCGGGAACAAATGGTTGGCGATGGTTTGCAACTTACGTATGACGCAGATCACTGGAATTCTTTGCATCCTGATGAAGAAAAAATCCAATTAGAAATGGATTTAGGGTTTGATATCGATCTACGCAAACATGCGGCTGATGCGGATGATGAAGCCGCCTAATCGGTAGCTTTCTTCCATCTTGTCTGCGCCGCTATTTGAGCTATCTCAGACCTTTGCTCCGGTGTGAGTGCGACAGCGCGAGCTTTAGCCCCTTTTTCCCCGGCCTTGCGCCTTTGCGTCGTTTTTTCAGACTCAGTCTCGTCTACGTCGCCTGTCGCGATGTCAACAATACGCTTGGCTAGCAAGTTTGCATCGCGCGGTCTTTTACGTTTATCTGTCATGCTTTAAATATGGCACTGGATGGACAATTATTCAATTGATAGCTTTCAGATGCTATATTTCAAAGTGACCCACTACCGAAAATTGAAAATGCCCTTATCGAAATACCGACAATCGATGAAGCTCCAATTAGGAAGGGTACTGGGAGTTCGATCCATAATCTGAGTTTGTAGGCTTTGAGCAAATCGTTCTTAAATTTTACGAAATTGTCGAGGTAATATGCGTCATTGTCATCGCGGTAGTCATCTATCATGCCTAGGCTTTCAGCTTGTCTGCGTTCCATATGGTCCTGCATTTCAGCGTATTCTAGTCGCAAATTGCGTTCACGATAGTAAAGTCTATCTGTGAAAAATCCTTGGGTAAAAAAAATAATATTGTAGATGATCACGATGAGGACACATAACCACACCCAATCTTGGTTTCCAGCCGTGAACTTAATGCCGAAGGGTGAGAATGAATTCAGATCTATCCCTGGCAAATACAGGAACACGAGCGATATTGATCCCCAGATAGTCACGGCACGGCCATAACGAATAGTTCTATCGGTTAATAGAGGCTCGGGCTTGATTGACGAAGCCATTTACTTATTTCCCCGGTCAGCTAATTGAGAGGCGTTGAAACAGCCTTCTTTCCGTTTATCCCTACTTTTAAATAGTAAGTAATCGCGGTATTTAGCAGGATTAACTACTCGCAATAAATCCGTCTACAGCAAGTTCAATTTTTCTTCTTTGTAACTTAGAGATGTTATCTTCAATTTTTCTTTTCGAAATACACGTTGGAATTCTTATAGGTAAACCTCCTTCGTCAATATTTTCAGGAATATCAAGGCGGTATTCTATCAATTGTGGATCACCCATAAGGAGAAATTTCAGTTCGAGTTTGCATGTTTCATTGGCAACGGGATTATAGTCAAACTCAATTTCTTCGCGTTGTTCCGTTAGCCTTAAGTCCAAATCTATAGCATTAGGTCGACGATCCCAATTCAATTTTACCACAACGGCGAGAGGAGATTCAAAAACGGTGCCGGGCACGACACGCGCAACAATATTAAAAATTGTTCTTTCCGAAATCCGGTAGGTGATCTCAACGAATGGATGTTCAATATTGTGAAGCTGTCGGTCGAGATATTCAATTTTGGCGGGAATTGCATTCGCTTCTGTCTGCTTTGTATCTCTTTCAACTATTGACTGGAAATGCTCATTACTTGATTTCTGATTTTCTTGAGATATTTTTAATTCGCGTTGTTGCTGTTTAATTTCAATTCGTTGCAAATTTACGGTGACAATCAGTGCGACGAAGGCAAGCATTGTTCCAATCCCGCCAAAAAAATCACCCCATTCGTTTAAAGACAGGCCAATAATATTGGATTTGCAATCGGCTACTCCTTCGCACGTTGATTGAAAATCAACGGCCAAATAAATTATAGTGGCCAAAGTAAATACAATGATTAATCCGCCAATAATGATGCCCCAGCGCACAGAGGCATGTTTTCGGCGGTCCAATATCTCTAGATCATCAATAATCATGTTTTACCTTTTACGGCACCAGCATACGTGCCCAAATTTTCGGGCGCTGCCCACATTATTTTATCACCCCTAGTTTTTCGCGCAGAAAGGGAATTCTAGGTTTTTATATTAGAGAGTCAAATTGTTCAGATCAGTTGTACCGGTCACACTGGCCGCATTATAACGCTCATAGATGAAAAAGCCTGCCTACCTGATCGCTTAGTATCTGAGGTGTCTAATGAAATTTAGATATTAAAAACTGTCCGAGGTAAAACCATGTGACGTATTAAATTATTTAAATTGGAAAGTGGTGTGTTGCTAATCTGTAGCTAGGGCTAAAAGACCTAGTCGAAAATTCTAACAATTCTTACGTAAGATATTGATGTATAA
>CALEMG010000365.1 GCA_937910835.1 uncultured Alphaproteobacteria bacterium
CCTCATCTGCGGTGTTGACGGACGGCACCATAATACCTTCCATGCCCGTATCCAGCGCCCGCTTGATCAGAACCGTATCGTTCCAGGGAACCCGCATCAGGACGGTCACGTCGCTGACCGAGCGCGCGGCACGATGCTGGGCAATCGCGGTTTCCAGACTACCCGAACCATGTTCATGATCGATCATCAGCGCGTCAAAACCAGCGCCCGCGACAATCTCCGCCATATCTGAGGAATTCGAGAAGAGCCAGCAGGCCGCAGCCTCTTCCCCTGCTTTCAGTTTTTCTTTTAGTGTGTTCAGGCGCGACATCAGCATTCCTCGTTTTCATTAATATTATTTCGGGATGTAAAACAGTGAACCAAACCAGCGCCAACGGCGATCCGGTCCAAGAAGAGTACAATTTATGCGGCCGCGTCCGGGTTTGAAAGCCGACGCCAGCCGTATCTCGATCCGCGCATCGCCGATTTTTTCGATCGGCACCGCACCGCCCGTCTGATTAGAGGAGAAACAAGAAAGACCACTGAGGTTGCCGTAATCCTCGGCAATGGTGAAACCAAAATTGGGCGGATTGCGTTTCAGCACATTGTCAGATGGTGTCACATCCGTTACCCGCAACGGCAAGGCGTTTGCCGCCAGACGAAAGCGTCCAATCCCGCCATAGTTCTCACTCATCGCAAAACGCGGCAACTCAAGCCGGTCATGGCCGGAATAAGAGACGCCAGACTGCTGGCCAAACGCGGCCTTGAAACCGAATTTACGAATAGCCGCCTTCACATCATTGCCATATTCGCCGTATGGATATGCAAATATAGCCGGCACAAAACCCAGTTCCGCCTGATATCGCTCACTCGCCAGATCGATATCTGCTTCGATTTCATCCAGGCTCAGCAGCGGCAGATGAGTATGTGAATAGGTATGATGGCCAATATGCACGCCCGCATCACGGAGTTCCCTGATCTGGTCCCAGTTCATATAGCCGGGAAGTCGCTTGTCCACTCCTTCGACAGCAACAAATATCGTGAACGGAAGTTTTGCCTCCCGCAGCAATGGCCAGGCAACATTATAAACCGAGGCATAGGCGTCGTCGATGGTCAGCGCGACAGTACGGTCGGGCAGTTCCTCGCCTTTTTCAAGGCGATCGACAATTTCGTTGAGCGGGAGAACAGTATATTGGCCGTTTTGAAGCTCCTGAATATGCTCTTTAAACTGCTCAACGCGAATATTTGTCGAGGTGTACTGATCTTCCCCGAAACGGTGATACATGATCACGCTCGCCCAGTCTGCCGCCTGCGCGGGTCCGCTCATGCCCAGAATTGCGGCGGCAGTTAACGGCACGTAACATGCACATTGGTGCTTTTACTCTCTGTTCCATAACACTCTATTTCGCCTCTAAATGGCCGCCGCTTTCCATCATCAGGCTGCCGGCCGTCTTGTCCGAGAGAGTAGGATATCGGCGGGGTCTAAACAATTGGTAATGCCACCATTCATTTCGGTAAAAATCCCAGCCCGCAGCCGTCATCACGCCCAGCAATATGGCCCGGTTCCGCTGCGCCTCTGCCGATATATCACGCGCGCCGTGATAAGACATAGGCGTCATCGCATCAAACGCGGTTCCCATTTCCAGTTCCTGCCCGGCACCGTCAATCAGTGTTAGATCAATTGCTGCCCCTCGTGAATGCGGCGAGCCACTGCTCGGCGCAGAAAGAAAATCCGGGTTTGGCGTATGATCCCAGAGCGCCTGCACCGCTTCGGTGGGACGAAAGCCATCAAAGAGCTTAAACCGCAAGCCGATGTCCGCCGCTAAATCCACCGCGCGGCGCAAATTCTCCGCCGCCTCCAAGTTCAGGAAACAGGCGCCTCGGCTATATATCGCCCTACCGGTGAAATTAATTCCTGTGGCGTAACGCAGATCAAGGTCGACATTGAATTCTTCTGCGGTTATTTCGGTTAAGTTCTCATTTAACGGCATCTTGAACCTGTTGACTTGAAATCACGCGGCATTGAGCGTAACACTCTCGCCTCACGGTGACCCTACATGGCTGGATTACGGAAGGCAATATAATGAAGATATTGGCATTTGATACCGCGCTGAATGCCTGTTCTGTCGCCATCGCCGACGGGACCGAGATCCTTGCCCACGCCCATGAGAAACGTCGTCGCGGACATGCGGAACCCCTGCTGCCGATGATAGAAGACCAAATGCAAGAAGTGGAGCTGACTTATGGAGAGCTCGATGTAATCGCTGTCACTGTCGGGCCGGGCACTTTT
>CALEMG010000366.1 GCA_937910835.1 uncultured Alphaproteobacteria bacterium
AGCCCTTCCAGATCATAGCCGCCTTCAAGGGCAGAAACACCGCGTCCTGCTGCATGCCTGTCTGCGAGAGCCATCAGCTTTTTCGTAATCCAGCCGTAATCGGCACCGGTCAGATTGAGGTTGGCGAGTGGATCCTTTTTATGGCCATCGAAGCCTGCGGAAATTATCAGCAGTTCGGGGCGGAAGGCATCCAACGCCGGCAAGATTATATTGTCATAGACCTCCCGAAAGGTGCGCGAGCCTGATCCGGCGGCAACGGGGACATTCACAATATTGCCGACACCGGTCTCACTGGCATCGCCCGTGCCGGGATAAAAGGGTGCCTGATGGCTTGAGGCATAGAACATGCCGGTATCTCTTTCGAAAATTGCCTGCGTACCATTGCCGTGATGCACATCGAAATCGACGACCGCGATCCGTTCTAGATTATAGACCTTTCGTGCATAATAGGCCCCAACGGCGACATTGTTATAGAGGCAGAATCCCATGGCACGGTCCGCCTCCGCATGGTGGCCGGGTGGACGGATGGCGCAAAAGGCGTTGGTTTGTGGCTTCTCCATAACCACATCAATGGCGGCAATGATCGCCCCGGCGGCGCGCAGGGCAGCCTCTTGCGAGCCCGGCGACATTTTTGTATCGGGATCGAGATTGATAATTCCGGCCACCGGCGCCCGCGCCACGAGTTGGTCTAGATGGGCCTCCGTATGGACCAGGGCAAGCTGCTCGCGCGAGGCAAGAGGGGCATCCATGCGCTCCAGGGTCGGAAAATTTTCCAGATCCAGCTGATGCAGAACAGCCCTCAATCTGTCCGCCCGCTCCGGATGCCCGGTACCAGTGTCATGAAACAGACAATTGCGATGGGTAAAAAGATAGGTTGTCATATGCAGTCGATACAGTTTCCCAAAAAATGATCAATTTTATGTATGTGCAGATTTTTTTGTTGCTTTTCAAGCAATTCAGCCTCAGTTCTGTTAAGATACGTGCAGAGTGAAATGTAATACAAATGAATAAAACAGCACAATTGGCCATCATAGTGGTAATTGCCGCATTGGGCTATGGGGCGTGGCACTATCAGGACCAGCTTCCCTTTATTGGCGGCGGTAACGGTGAAGCTCAGGCCACCAAGGGCCCCAAACGACCACCACAGAATGTCATCGTTTCTGCGGTTGTGAGTAAGGCTTTGCCTCGCACCATCACAGCCATCGGTACCGCAAGAGCTAATGAATCGGTAGTAATCACGACGAAAGTCACCGGTAAAATCAATAAGCTTGATTTCAACGAAGGACAGAAAGTGAAGGTTGGCAAGCTGCTGGTTCAGCTTGACGATACGGAACTACGTGCCAACCTGACCGAATCGCAAGCCGCGCGCGACAATGCACAGAAGCTCTATGACCGGGCGTTGAAGCTCTATGCCACGCGGAATGTGGCCAAGGCACAGGTCGATCTGCTTCTCTCCGAGTTGCAGGCGACGGAGGCGGCGGTCTCGGCGGAAAAAGCGCGGCTCAGTGATTACCGGATCGTGGCGCCCTTTTCCGGGGTTCTCGGGTTCCGGGAGGTGAGCGTCGGCTCGCTCGTGCAGCCGGGGGATATCATTACCACGCTCGACGATACGGATACGATCAAGGTGGATTTCGATCTGCCAGAAACTTACATTGCGGATGTCGGGTCAGGCCTGAAATTCTCCGCGAAGAATGTTGCCTATCGCGATAGAGTGTTCGAGGGCGAGGTTGATACCATTTCCACCCGGGTGAATGAATTCACGCGCGCCGTCCGTGTGCGTGGGTCTGTTCCGAATGACGACGCTCTGTTAAAGCCGGGCATGTTCCTCTCGGTCGAGCTGCAGGTCAGTGTTGACGAGAATACCCATCTTGTTTCCGAAGAGGCGGTTGTGCTCACCATTTCCGGCCCCATTGTCTATCAGGTGGTGGATGGCAAAGCAGTGCGCACACCGGTTAAAATTGGTCGTCGTATTAGAGGGTTTGCGGAGATTATTGAGGGATTGGATGAAGGTGATCTGGTGATCACTGAAGGCCTCCAGAAGGTCAAGGATGGCGCTCCGGTCAATCCGAGTGCGGCGGTTTCAACTTCTGAGGCATCGTGATGCGACTGCCTGATCTCGCCATTAAGCGTCCGGTTCTGGCTATCGTTTTTTCGGCGGTGCTGGTCCTATTCGGCCTGATTTCCTATCAATCCTTAAGCGTTCGAGAATATCCGGATATCGACAGCCCGATTGTTTCGATCCAGACCGCCTATCGCGGCGCGTCGGCGGAGATTATCGAAAGCCAGATAACACAGGTAATCGAGGATGCAGTCGCCGGAATTAGTGGCGTGGAGCGGATTTCCTCCACCAGTCGTGAGGAATATTCCACAGTCAGTGTGGAATTCACGCTGAGCCGGGATATTGAATCTGCGACAAATGATGTGCGCGATCGCATTTCCCGCGTCGTCAATCAGCTTCCCGCAGAGGCGGACCCACCCAGCATTTCCAAATCCGAAAGTGATGCCCGACCGATCCTCTGGCTGTCGCTGACCAGCGATCGGTTCAACCAGTTGGAGCTTACCGACTATGCGGAGCGAAACCTTATCGATCCCTTATCGACAGTTGACGGGGTGGCTCATATACGCCCGCCGCTATGCCATGCGAATTTGGCTTGATATGCCGGCGATGGCTGCGCGCGGTATAACGGTTGCCGATATTGAATTTGCTATTCGTGAACAGAATGTACAGATTCCCTCTGGCCGGATTGAATCGAACATGCGGGAATTCAGCATCAAGACCCAGTCGGATCTCAGAACAACCGAGGAATTCCGTCGGATCATCCTCTATGACTATGCTGACGGACGGGTGCGCCTCGGCGATGTGGCCGAAGTGGAGATCGCGCCGGAAAATGACCGAACCAATCTCCGGGTCAATGGGCAGACAGCCATCGGTCTTGGTGTGGTGAGGCAATCGGGCGCCAATGTGCTTGAGGTTGCCAATGGTGTGAAGAGAAT
>CALEMG010000367.1 GCA_937910835.1 uncultured Alphaproteobacteria bacterium
GGACAGAATCACAACCCGCTGAAACCGCTCAACTCTTTTCGGGTTGGGCTCTCAGAGATATCTAGACCATAGAAGTCTGCAATCTCACTGAAGATCTTATTGTAGTGGTCCTCAGATTGACGTCGCAAGTATGTCTCCAATTTATCTTCGAAGGCAGAGTATCTAGGAAAGGTCCCATTAGGAAAATCAACCGGGTCATCGACCCCAGCTACAACTTGCAGTTGATGGTTCTTCCTTGCATCGCGAGGATCTTGCTTTCCATCATCATCTGAGTCGAAAATCATATATGTTGGAATGCCTAATTGAGAAAAAATGTAAAAAGGCTTATCAATCTTAGTTTTTCCATCAACTGGAATAATTGAAATACCTTCACGTTTTGCATCTCTTCCTTTTGAATTAAAATACCCCTCAAGAACATGCTTGTCTGTACTTCCTTCGACCAGCACCACTTTTTCGGCGAAAAAGCCTTCACAAATCTCACGCGAGAAAATGTGTAACTTCGCCTCGAAGGCAGCATCCGACATAGGTTGCTTTCCAACTAATGCGGCAAAGTATGATGAACACTCCGAAAGAGACACTTTAGAAGCCTTATGTGATATTATATCTGAAATATTGATTATTCTTAATATTCGTGCTGACTGAAACTTCTTAAACCCAACAAATTTTTCTGAGTGTGTTGTAAAGATAATCTGAAAACGTATACCAGTTGCTTTGCTGAAATTCTCGCAAATTGAATGGAAGACATCAGAGATAACCTCTTGCTTTAATGGATGCTGGTAAATCTCTGGTTCCTCAACAAGAAGTAGGATATCGCTCTGTACCTCTTCAAAACTACCACCTTCCGTGCTAGAAGCACTTTCAGCCAAAAACTGAATAATCGCAAACAAACAAGCTCTCTGCAGACCATGCCCGACGTTCTCGAGCACTGTTTGAAAGCCTTGGTCTTCAACTTGGATTGTTGGTCTGGGGAAGTTGACTGAAATCGCATCATCGGTCACCCATTCAGCATACAGCTTAGAATCACTGTAGTATTGGCTAAGGCTGGATGTAAGACTTGAGCTTATACCTGCCAATTCCTGCAAATTTTCAGGGTCGATTAGATTTGAGAATTCGTCCTCTGTTCGGGTAAGGAAGTCTTTAACCTCCTGTTTGTTTTCATATATCTGGCGAGATATATCGCTCAATAGCCGAATAATCGGACTTTTCTTCTGATCGCCAGCTTCCTCAGATGCATCCGCAACTGCGGGTACGAGATGTAGTGATGTCTTCCTCCTTAGTATGCCGTTCGCCACGTTTGGTGCACCAAAGAAACCACGTAAGTACGTCAATTCCAATTGATCTGGATTTGCAGCTTCCCACGCCACCATCCGATCATGAACTTGCTCTGCATTGGCGGCTGTTTCTAACCCGTCGATCTCTTTTGCTAACTTGTTGAATTCTGTGCGTTGTGCTGTCTTATTCGACGTCGCACGAATTGATGCAAATCCGGGAAATGCGGACGCTCTAGCAGAATACTGAAGGTTGCGATCTGCGTCACTTGATAAAGCGCGTTGAATTCGTATCGCGCCATCGATAACCGCACTTCCGAACTTTTCGATCTCCGCTGGTGTCAAATTGCAGAACTCAACATCAATAACGATTTCATCTGTTTTCCGTTCATGAAAGTCTTCAGGTTTTATCTTCGGGGATGCTTCGAAAAATAACTCAAGCGCCTTAAGGACGGTTGATTTTCCTGCGTTATTCCCATCGATAATGGCTGTCACCGGATCAAACTCGATCTCGACGTCGCGGATTGAGCGCAAACCTTGAATACGGATTCGCTTTATTTGCATTCTGTTTTACTCACCCAAATCACATTGGAACTACGATATACAACTGACAAAGCATCGCAAGAAGCAAGCTGGCTTAGGGTGGGTGCCAACCAACAAAGCGGCAGCACTCGACTTTGCTACCAATCATTGGTATTCTGTTAGCACGGAGAAGATCGTGCCAAAAAACACATCCATCTCGCTTGGCGATCACTTTATCCAGTTCATAGATCGGGGCGTTGCGTCCGGACGCTATGCATCGGCCAGCGACGTTGTGCGCGCCGGGTTGCGGTTGCTCGAGGAACACGAAGACCGGGTGCGCACTCTCCAGCAGGCATTGATCGCCGGTGAACAATCCGGCGACCCCAAGGTCATCGACAAGGATGATTTTCTCGCACGGATGAATGTCTCTCAGGCGAGCTGAGATGAAGCCGTGGCGGTTCGCGCCGCTTGCCGAGAAAGACCTAGAGGGCATCTGTCGGTGCACGACGCAACAGTGGTCGCCTGCGCAGGCTGACCGATACATCTCCGATGTTTTCAACACCGTCGAGGGGGTCGCGTCCGGTGAACTGCTCGGCAAAACTGTCGATGATCGGGATGGGTATCTGAAGCACCGCTCTGGCTCTCACATGGTCTACTTCAGGCTGAAGGGCGAAGCCGTCATCGTCGTTCGCAGTCTGCACCAGTGCATAGATGCGCAGCGGCATCTCTAGGTCGTCAAATCGGCTCATCCATCCAATCCCGGCCCTTCTTTTCTTCGATGTGTTTCGAGGCTGTGGATCAAAATCTCCCCGGCGCTTGAACCGGGGTTTGAGATCAAGATCCTGGCAGAAGCGTAGGGTGGCCCTTGGCCCACCATTGATCTGCTTGGGATCGCGAAACCCGCCGGGCGTCACGCGCGCGTGACGCTTATGCCACCTCCAATGAAATCAGAGACTTAACAGCATTATCCTTCGCGGCTCGAGTCGGCGTAGGTATCAAAGGAATACCTTTGCACGACCAATGCCATACCGTTGCGGGACGATTCCGGTATGCCCTGGGGGACAGCTCCAATCCGGTTAACGGGCGCGCAACACCGGCGCGCGGTGGTCTCGGAGAGTGCTTTCAGCGCAATCTCGGGGCGTTTTCCGCGATTTCGCGCCGGGTTTAACTCAAGCGCAACCAATCTGATGTACTCCATCCGCGTGGTCCGTTCTGGTCCGTCGCTGTTCAGATCCGTTCCGAACTGTGTGCGCCTTGCTCGCGGCAGGGCTATGATCTATGCGCAAACCGCAGCTGTTCCAACGTGCGCAAGGGTCCTTCGTGAGCAAGCTCGTCATCGTCCAGTCCAACGTCTCGCAACTGGACGAACCGGTCTATCACGAGACAGCACGCCGGATCAGCGACCGGCTGCATGTGATCTACTGGAACGATTACGGGCTGGTGCGCACCAAGGAAGACCCCGAGCTTGGAACGGTCCCGCAATTCGGCGAAAGCAGCGGCTGGGACTACCCGCGCACATGGCTCGGCGTGCAGGATCACGATTGGCGCGCGGTGCTGCGCAGCATTCGGGCGCAGGCGCCTGCTGCCGTCATCCTGTCGGATCTGCCGCGTTCGGCCCGGGCTCGGATCGCGCTTGGCCTTCGGCTTCGGGGTGTGTGCGTCTTCATGCGCAGCGACAAGAACAAATACTCGCCGGGCACGTCATCAGGTTTCGCGGGGTGGTTGGAGCGCGTGCTGACCCGGCAGATCTTCAGCGGCCTTGCAGCGGCGAGCCCGTTATCGCGGGACTATTACGCATGGCCGGATTCAAGGCCGGTGGTGTTGTTCCCGTACACCACGCTGGCAGCGAAGTTCGATCCCGGACCGGATGCCCGGGCTGCGGCGGCCGCAAAGGTCAGAGGCGCGCTGGGCATCCCGGCCGGTCACAAAACGTTTGTTTCGGCGGCGAAGTTCGCCGCGCGCGAGAACCCCTGGCAGGTCATCCACAGCTTCGAGCGCGTGGCCTCGGAACGGGATGATGTTGCGCTGATTGCGCTGGGTGACGGGCCGCTTCTGCCCGAGATCCGTGCTTACTGTGACAGCCGTGGCCTAGGCAATATCCACTTCCCGGGTTATGTGGCCTTCACGGTCCTGCAGAACTATTTTCTTGCGGCGGATTTCTTTGTCCACTTCCCCGACGTGGAACCCTGGGGCGTGTCATTTCAGGATGCGCTGGTTGCAGGGCTTGGTGTCGCCGCAGGACAGAATGTCGGATCGGCGCGGCACTTTCTTCGCGATGATCTCGCGCGGTTCCTGGTTGATACCACAGACACGGCGCTCTGTGCCGATGCGATGAGCGAGCTTGCCGCCATGGATGACCCACGGTCGTATTTCGCGCCGGCACGCGCGGCGGCGGAGCCGTTTCTAACCGAGTCCGTAGCCGCCAATCTCGCCGCGCTGTTGGAGTAGCGGACACGGCGTTTCCCGGTTTGAGAGCAGCACCTGTTGAAGCGTCAATCTATGTAACGGACCAGAGGGTCACCCGCCCCTGAGCAAGTGGGGGTCGTGACGAACCGGCAGTGGCACAGCGACGTTTTAAGTAAGCACTGAGCTGCCGTCGATGGAAGGCTGTTCTGGGTGGAACCTCCACATAGTGAAGGCCAGATCAGCCAGGACAATTGTTTCGGGTGCTGGTGGCTGGTAGCTTAGTGATGCATTGGATTTGGAGTTCCGCAGTTTCGTGGAGGGTTATGTGCTTTGAGGCTCCAGCGCTTGAGCGGCGGTCCTTTCGTAGTTTATGG
>CALEMG010000368.1 GCA_937910835.1 uncultured Alphaproteobacteria bacterium
GATGACCAGCGCCTCATCAGAAAATTCACCCGACACGTCAGACTTCTGCAATGTCATTCGGGCATTCTGCGCATTGTCTTCCAAATCATACCGCCCCCGAAATCTAATAGGCAGCATATCCGAGGTAAGCTGCCCATCGGCAACCGTCATCGCCATTCCCTCAACGACAAGATCCCCCTGATAGGTGATGGCGGATTCCGCGATGTCAGCAGTTGCTGCAAATTTTACCGTTGCGTCAACGGGCGGAAACCCTCCCGCGTAACGTGTCAAATCCGCAGGCTGCAGCCCATCACGACGGAATGATAGAGCCTCCAGCGAGAGTTGAATCTGACCCTTTGCGGAGGCAATATCATAGTTCCCGGCCAAATCCATGAGAGGTTCGCCATCCGCTGTCTTTACCGCCATTTGTAAAGTAGATATGTCCGCCGCCACTTCTCCTTGTCCTGTGAGCATAAGCGGCGCCCAGTCCGGCTTCGATCCTCCATGGCGTATAATCCCCTCATTGAGCGCCAACGCCGCCGATTGCGCCGCCACATCCGCATGGAGAGAAAGCGCCAAGTCCTCCAAAATGATCGGTCCAGAGGCTGTTTTAATCTGAGCCTTTACCGTGCTCTCGGCATACAGCATCTGATCGGCGGACAAGTCGCCCGAAAAATCCGCTTGAAATCTTCGCTCATTATTTTCTGCAATAATTTTTCCCGCTTTTAGAGAGATTTCGGGAATCTGGCGCGTCTGCGCTCCTTCTTCATCGCTGCCCTGCTTATTAACAAGGCCGGCTATTCTCTTTATCACCCCTTCGCCCGGATTGGAAATATCGACAAACAAGTCTCCGATTTCCGCCTTGTCGACCTCTCCACGAAAAAGGGAAAGGAAAGCGTAATGCACAGCGACATCACGCAGTATAATCTGATCAGAGAGAGATAATTCTTCAATAATGACCTGATCGAGGGTAACCGACTCAACGGTTAAGGTGACATCGTCAAACCCATAATAATCAAGCGCAAGCCCACCAATATATTCAATTGCGGTAGAACGCAGGAGGATCAGCGCGACAAGCAGGACAGCGAGCAGAAAAATCCCGCCCCAAATGAGCTTTCGAAGAATGCCAGATTTTGCGCCTGCCGCCATCGACCTTTCCTGCATGACTTTATGTCAATTACAAGGACATACCAATAAGACAAGCCTAGGGCATAACTAAAGGGATGAGAAAGTTATATTTCTTTCCTATGCCCCAATAATTCTTTACGCCCGGGCGCTTGGGCGGCTGGTTACGCGCGCCCACCAGCTATTTATATTCACCTGATCCTCAGTGGGACGGACGCCAACTGCTTTTCCCATCAGGATCGCGCACTGCGCCGTGATATCGGCGATGCTGTAGCTATCCGTCGCGATATACTCACGCCCCTCCAAAGATGTCTCGAGCCAGTCTAAACTATGGGTCGCCTGTTTTTGGCAAACCGGCACATAATCCGGGACTTGTTCGCGAATCCCCTTCCACATGGGGTGGCTATGGACAAATGCGTTCACAAGCGGGTTAAGCAGTTCCAGCTCCATACGCCGGTTCCACATCTCGATTTGCGCCCGCTCCAACGGCGTTTTCCCCATCAGGGGCGGTTCAGGATGTATCTCTTCCAGATAAAGGCAGATCGCATGGCTTTCCGAGATCGTTGTTCCATCATCCAGTTCAAGCACCGGCATACGTCCAAGAATATTTTTCTCTAAGTACTCTGGCGTTTTGTTATAGCCCGTGGAAAGGTCGATTTCCACTTTCGGGATATCCAGCCCCTTTTCCGCGATAAAAATGCGAACTCGGCGGGCATTTGGCGATGCAGGTAGATCGTACAGTTTCACAATACTCTCCTCTATGTTCTTAAATCCGCGAGACTACGGCTGGCTCGGCGCAAATTCGCTTTTCGGATCTCCGGCAATACGCGAATGGTACATAACAAGCTGCTGGTCCATATCACAAGGTGTGGCTTTATGCAGCAAGAAGAGATTATACCAAATCACCAAATCCCCTGGTTCCCAGTGATGATGATAAACACGGGGCGTCTGACAAGTGAAATCGACCAGTTCTTCCAGAAGCGTTTCTGACTCCTCCTCGCTCAGGCCGGGAATACCATAGGCATGACGCCCGATAGTCAGGCAAGGACGACCGGTTTCAGGGTGAATTTTCACGAGAGGACGAAGCGGCGGTTCCAGATCGTGAAGGCCGTAACCGCTATATTCGCTATCTTTCTTCTTCTGGATGAAGCCCATTTTCTGCTGACTATAATGGAGCGAGTGATACGCTTTCAGATTTTGAATGCGATCCCGCATTGCTTGATCAAGCGCCTCATAAGCTGCTGTGAGATCGGCCCAGCCTGTCTCCCCTCCTTCTGACGGGACGACATGGGCGCTGAAAACTGCGCCTTTGGCCTGAATAGGCATATATGTGCTATCCTGATGCCACCCCATATTTCCTTTGAGAATTTTGACCATATCATTCTCATCCGACTTGACCAGGTTTCCAGCGTCATCGACATTGCTGATAGGGGCGAGATCAAATTCCATATCGCCGAAACGACGGGCGAACCTTACCTGTTCTTCTGTGGTCAAATGCTGCGCGGGAAATATCAGCAAAGAATACTGCAGCCAGTTGGCATAGAGGTCTGAAAAATCAGCCTCACTCAAAGACTTCAGATCAAGGCCTGTAACAACGGCGCCAAATGTCGCATCGACAGGTTTCACGGTAATATTCATGGTGGTAACCCTCCCTGAAAATAGAGGCGGCGGTGATTTTTGATTTCTCTTGCTTGATTCCGCCACCATCAATATCCCTACCATAGAGGCTTGCGATGTCAGCGTCTACAGATTGAATAACGGCTAATATACAAAAGAGAGATGGGCATTATCTGAAAAGCAGGGAATTCGGAATTATCTCTATTGTTATGCTATGATAACAGCTGCGCTCACGCGAATTATAAAAACAGGCCCATAATAAAGGATGAGTGACGTGAACCCGGCAACGAACCAATCCACAGACATACTACAAAAAATCAGGAATTTTACCGATGTTCATATCCGCCCCCGAAGAGATGAATTAATCATCTCAGACATATTTCCAAAGGATCTTTGGCAGGCTTTTGCAGCTTCCGGTCTCGCGGGCCTCTCTGTACCCGAAGATCAGGGAGGCCTTGGCGCGGACTATAAGCTTCTGTCCGCCGCCGCAGGCGTGATCAGCCAGACTGGCGGTGTGCCCGGCGTAACCATGGTTTTCATGGCCCATTGGCTC
>CALEMG010000369.1 GCA_937910835.1 uncultured Alphaproteobacteria bacterium
GGGCTGTCCCGTCGCCTTGCCGAGAATATACCTGCAGGCAATGTCAATCGGCGCCTTAGCATAGGGAGGCCCCCGCAGGCTGGCATCCATAACGCTGTTTATCTCATTGAGCGCAAGCGGATTTTGACCAATCAGATGCGGTCCGATTTCGGCTAGACCCGCCCGCACTCCTTTCGCATATGAGGGCAGATAGGTTGATCCCAGTGGACAGCATTCCGCCTAACCGGTTAAACCTTCGTCCGTCTCTATTGCAACAACGGTGCTGTCGAATACTTCGACGAAATTGCCATTTGACCAGCTATAACGCACCTCCTTCAGGGGGAGATCGACCTGCCAGGCCTTTATCGCGGTTATTTCCATGCTTTTCTCCTTATCTCACGACAAACCCATGGGCGAATGGATCCCGGTCATCAATAATGATTTTATTATATCCCGTCACGCGTGCCCATCCCCCGATGGAAGGAATAATCGCATCGAATTCCCCCACCTTTGCCTGCCCCTCCACACGCCCGTTAAAGAGGGAGCCGATAATGCTCTCATGAATAAACTCACCGCCCAGGGCGAGATCGCCGCGTGCATACCATTCAGCCATGCGGGCCGAGGTACCCGTGCCGCAAGGAGAGCGATCAATCGCTCTATCTCCATAGAATACCGCATTTCGCGCTGTTGCATCGTTCGCCGTCGGCTTGCCTGTCCACATAATATGGGTGAGGCCTTTTATGTCCGGCTCAACGGGATGAATAAAGTCATATTTTTCATTAAGAGCGGCGCGGATTATCGGGCTCCACCTTATCAGGTCAGAGACTGAATAATCGGCCATATCTGTAAAATTTCTCTGCGGCTCGACAATCGCATAAAAATTACCGCCATAAGCCACATCGACCGTCACCTCCCCAAGCCCTGGACAGGTGGCCTTCAACTCTTTCGCATAGAGGAACGATGGAACATTGGTAATCCGCACTTCCTCCACATGCTTGCCTTCCATGCGGTACTCAGTAATGACCTTTCCCGCCGGCGTATCGAGACACAATTTCCCGGGCGTTTTCGGAGTGACCAGCCCCTCCTCTATCGCGATGGTGACCGTGCCGATGGTCCCATGCCCACACATAGGCAGACAGCCCGACGTTTCAATAAAAAGGACGGCAATGTCGCAGTCATCGCGGGTGGCGGGATAGAGGATCGTTCCCGACATTTGATCATGACCGCGCGGCTCAAACATCAGTCCTGTGCGGATCCAGTCATAGTCCCCCATAAAATGCGCGCGGCGGACGAGCATGGTCTCGCCCTCAAGCTCCGGCCCGCCGGACGTCACCACTCGCACCGGATTGCCGCAGGTATGGCCATCTATACATTCAAAGATATGCTGTGCCATCCGCTGCCCCTAAAACCGCTTTGAGGAATAGGGAGAGAGATCAAAGCCGTTCGCAATTCCCATTACCAAATCCGACACAAGTTTCGCGGTTCCCGCCGATTGGGTCAAACCCAGATGACCATGCCCGAACGCATATGTGATGCGGCTGGACTTGGTCGCATGGCCGATTACTGGGATCGAATCCGGTAGACTTGGGCGAAATCCCATCCATTGTTTGCCGCCTTCCGTTTTGAGATCGGGAAGGAAATCCTTTGCCTTTCGCAAAAGCACATCTGCGCGCCGATAATTCGGGGGTAGCTTCAGTCCGCCAAGCTCCACCGCGCCGCCAACGCGGATACCGCTTGAAAGCGGTGTCACGACGAATCCATGCTCCTCGAAGGAAAGTTGCCGCGTGAGCTCAAAGGACCCAACGGGAAGCGTCGTGTTATATCCCCGCTCTGTTTCAAGAGGAATGTTATCCCCAATCGTCTTGGTAAGATGATGTGACCAGGCGCCCGCCGAGACCACCACATGATCCGCTGTCAACTGTGTGCCGTCTTTCAGCATCACGGAAACACTCTCTGCCCCTGCTTGAAGCGCGACGGCGTCCGCAATTTCGATCCTGCCGCCTTTTGATTTGAAGTATTCACCAAGCTGGATTGTGTAATCCTTGGGATCAGATATGCCATACCAGTCATTCGTCGCAATCGCGGCGACAAAGCGCGGATCGATGCCAGGCTGATATTCTGCAATTTGTTCTGGATTGGTCAGTGGCGTGAAGTGAATGCCGCGTTCCGCCCGCGCGTTCCAGGAGGGCAAGTTTCCCTCAAACGCCTCGCGGCTTTCATACAGCTGCAGATTGCCATGCTGGCGGAGCATGTTATGGGTGCCAGTCTGCTCCATAAAGGGAATGAGCCGCGTGCGCGAGACATCCATCAATGTCGATAGCGCCTCTATTCCTGCTCTCACCTGCTCGGCCCGGCTCGCCCGCCAGAAACGGTACATCCAAGGGACGATCCGAAGGGCGTAGGGCAGCGGCACGGAAAGCGGCCCCAATGGATCGAGAAACCATTTCGGCGCTTTCCTGATGATGCCGGGAGATGCCAGGGGTGCGGCATCGGAAAAGGCGAAGGCACCGGCATTACCCTGCGACGCACCCGCCGCAACGCCGGTTTTATCCAGCACGGTCACTATTGCGCCCTTCGCCTGGAGTTCGATAGCGGAAGTTATGCCAATAATCCCAGCGCCGATTACGATAACTTCTGGATTACTCTTGTCCTGACCTGACATTCCGCCCTTCCAACTGCCTGCCCGAACCGGCGGCAAGCCATGTTAGAACAAAGGCGGTCTTCCCAAAAGCAGAGAATGACAGATTGATTAACCGGCAAGCTCCATGCCGAACCTCATAGTCGCATATTCCATTGGTAGATCAAATATCTCGGAAATATTATCGGCAGTGATCAGCTTTTTGGACTCTCCGCCGCCGCGGATCCACCCCTCCCGGATGAAAAAGCAGTGATCTGTGCAGTGGTAGGCAAGATTGAGGTCATGCATGACAATGATAACGGTAAGGTTTTTCTCGGCGCAGAGCTTTTGCACCAAATCCATCAGCTGATGCTGGTGTTTTAGATCCAGAGCGGACGTCGGTTCATCCAGGAAAAGGCAGGCTCCCTCCTGCTCCCAGATTTGAGCAAGAACCCGGGCAAACTGAACCCTTTGCTGTTCACCGCCGGATAGAGTGGGGTATGATCGGTCGCGAAGGTGCCAGGCATCCACAAGGGTAAGTGCCTCATCGGCAATCTCGGCGTTGGAGGCAGAGGTTTTCTCAAGTGAATAGGGATTTCGACCCATCACAACGATTTCATGGGCGGTAAAGGGAAAGCTGATGGGATTTGCCTGCGAGAGAACTGCACGCCGGCGCGACAGTTCCGTCAGGGAATAATGCCGCAAATCCTTTCCATCCAGCGAAACCATGCCCTCATCTGGTTTCAAAGCTCCTGTCAGGCATTTCAGCAAAGTCGATTTTCCTGCGCCGTTCGGACCCAGGATCGCCGTCACCTTGCCCGGCTTGAAGGTCGCATAGACATTCGCAAGAATTCGCTGCGCGCCAATGGAATAGATGATATTTTCTGCCCCAATCACAGGCCGAACCTTCCGGAATATTGCTTGACCAACAACCAGAGGAAAAATGGCCCGCCGATCATGCTGGTCAGGATACCGACCGGCATTTCCGCTGGCGCAACAATTGTCCGCGCGACGGTATCTGCGAGAAGCAGCAATATGCCCCCAAGATTGCAGACGCCGGGATCAGAAGCCTATGATCCGGGCCAAGCGTCAATCGGATCAGATGAGGTACCACAAGGCCGACAAAGCCAATTATTCCGCTAACAGCAATCGCCGCACCGACCGATAACGCGGTGCAGATGACAACCCGCCGCTTTAGTCGCTCCACATCGACACCAAGATACCGCGCTTCGCTCTCACCCAACAGCAGTACGTTAAGCTCTCGTGCGTTTCGGATGAGGACCAACCCCGTGGGAACCACAATCGTCGTTGCCACAATTACGGACACCCACAGAGCACCACCAAGGCTACCCATGGTCCAGAAGGTCAGGGTTCTAAGCTGCTGATCGTCACTCAGAAAGGTCAAAAATCCCACGCCCGCCGCCGAAAGAGCGTTTATCGCAATTCCGGTCAACAGCATATAGGTGACGGAAAAGGTTCCACTCAGTTTTGCAAAGCGGAAGATGACAAAGCAGGCCGCAAGCGCGCCCATGAAGGCGGCCACGCTCATCGCATATAACCCAAAGTATCCGGCGATGGGACCGGCCAGCACAATTACCATAGCCACGGCCAGAGCCGCACTCGTCGCAATGCCTATAAGGCCAGGATCAGCGAGCGGATTTCGAAACAAGCCCTGCATGGCAGCGCCTGATACCGCGAGCGCCCCGCCCACAATTACGGCCAGCAGTACCCGTGGTAGCCTGATGGAGTTCAAAACTGCCATCTGTTGATCCGTCAAATCACCTCCGATTATTCCTGAAAGCGGAATTGAAACGGCCCCAATGGAGGCGGCGACCATAGCCACCCCCAGTAAAGCAAGGCCGAGCAGCAGCAAGGCTGGAATTTTAACCCGTTTCAGAAGAACCGGCATACCACCTGCTTTTTCAAACAGCGTCATTGATGGGTCAACTGGCGATTAAGTTCGAGGGCAGCCTCGGCCGTCCGCGGTCCGAAGCCGAGCAGCAGAAGGGCGTCCATCGCTACAATTCGCCCATTTTTTGCTGCTGGCGTGAGCGACACTCCCGGAGCCGCCAAAAGCGACGCTTTGCCCCCCGACTGTTCAAGCCCCTGAGTTGTAACAAGCAATATTTCAGGCGCTAAGCTCGTTGCCGCTTCCGGCGACAAGGGTTTGTATCCCTCATACCCCGTAACGGCATTTTTGGCACCGGCCAGCTTTATAATGCTGTCCGCCGCGGTTTTTGACCCCGCAACCATGGGCGCACCGCCGCTATGTTGCAGAATGAATATAACTGACCTCTCTGCTTTCCCTGCGGCGACGGCCACTTTCAAGTCAGCTTCAGCTTTGCTGATACCGGCAATCAGGCTGTCGCCTTCCTTTTGCTTATCCAGCGTTTCAGAAAGAATTTTAATGTTTTCTTTCACATCTCCAATCGATCGTCCGGCATCAAGGACCAACATGGTAACCCCTGCACTCTTCAATTGTTCAAGCACATTTGGCGGGCCTGATTCCTCGGATAGTATGACAATATCCGGGCTTAAAGACAGGATGCCCTCCGCGCTCAACGCACGCTGATACCCGACTTTGGGAGTCGAGGCCGCCGCCGGAGGGTAATAACTTGTCGTGTCACTCCCGACGACGAGATCTCCCGCTCCCAAGGCGTAGATCGTCTCCGTAAGAGCGCCACCCACTGAGACTATTTTCTTTGGCGCGTCCGCATGCGCTGCCGCAGAAATAAAAACAAATAAAATAGCGAGAATTCTGATCATGGATTTGTTTCTTTTTGCATGAGAATATTAGCGGCCTCAATCCCCTGCGACTGCAGGTATGTCAGCACTTTGAGTAATTCTTCAATGGCAATACGGCGATCCCCTGCAACAATTATTTCATGGTCCGGTTGCGCAGTAATACTCTCTTCTATTGCTGATTTGAGATTGGAAAAATTGGCGATCTGCTTACCGTCAAGAGCGTAAGACCCCTCCCGAATTTCGAGCATGATATGCCGAGGCTCGTTTAGCTGCTCCAATTCTTCCTCAACGGCGGAGGGAAGCTGCAAATCGAGCGAACGCAACACAGTTCCGACGGTCAGCAGAAAAAACACCAGCAGGATAAAGAGGATATCCAGCATGGGAGTAAGATCCGGCGCGAGGTCCCGCAGGGTTCCTTCATGCGGATCCTCTGACTGAAGCGTGATCATGACCGGCGGGCCTCCGCAGTCATCGCAACGACCTCATGGGTCGGCTTCGTTTTCGCCATTTCAAAGGAAAGCGACAGGCGATTAAGTTCCAGGCAAAAGCGCTCCAACTGCCGGTCACTGAACGCGCTGAAAAAATGCGCCATGAGAAGCGCCGGCAAGGCAATCATCAACCCCGCCGCAGTGGTCAGCATCGCCTCCCACAATCCGTCCGCGATCAGGGCAGGCGAAACTGGCCCGGTCTGCACAGATATCACCCTGAATGCCGCGATGATCCCGAGAATAGTACCCAGCAGACCTATGATCGGGCTGATCATACCAATTAGCCGTAGCATCTTGATACCACTGTAATAGGGACGCCGGAAATCATTCAGCGTCACCCCGACGAGTTCATCCCGGACAGCTTTCGGATGGTTCCTGTTGGCCCGCAAGTAATCGGCCAACCTTTCATAGCGTGTCTTTGCCTTGACCGCCGCCCGAACAGTAAATACAAGCCGATCCAGCACGAAGGCAACT
>CALEMG010000370.1 GCA_937910835.1 uncultured Alphaproteobacteria bacterium
ACTATGCTTGTCAGCTCAGCCCCATAATATCCATCAAGCTCGACGTCATAGCCCAACGTCTTCAACGCTTCCTGCAAGTTGGAGACAGCGTTTCCCCTTTCATTAGACACAAGCGGCGTGTTTGTGTGAAAGGTAGAGGCTTCGTCACGATACCAAAGACCGACGCCGCTCCTCGCTAGTACCTGCCAATCAAACAACTCCCCCGGATCTTCCTTACGGTGCGGTGCCACATCGGAATGGCCAACGACATTCCGTGCCGGGATAGTATGGCGCGTCACAATATCGACCGCCAGTGCCATGACCGCTGTCATTTGCGCCTCAGGAAAAGCACGATAACCAAATTCATGTCCGGGGTTGACGATCTCTATCCCGATCGAGCGGGCATTGATATTTTCTACCCCCCGCCAGCTGGCAACACCTGCATGCCAAGCACGCATTTCCTCTTTCACCAGAGCAAAAATCTGACCGTTTTCCTCGACAGCATAATGAGCACTCACCTTAGCGTCCGGATCTCAGAGGCGCTCGATGGCCTCAGCGCCCGTCTCCATCCCCGTATAATGCATGACGAGCATGTCAATCGGCGTCCCGGCTTCACGCTCATCAAAATTTGGCGACGGAAGCCAAATGATATTTTCAATTGCTTTGGACATGTGTTGCAGGTTTCTTTTTTGCCGACCGGAAAGTAATGATCGTAACCCCGCTCATGACCATTGCGCCGCCGATCATGAGTTCCACCGTCATGACGTCGCCCCAGAAAATAATACCAAGCGCAACGGCAAAGACTGGCACCAGAAGATAATATGGCGCAATTGTACTGACAGGATAATGCTTGATCAGATAATTGCCAAGTCCATGACCGACAACCGTCGCGCCAAGGGCGGAGAAGGTAACCGCGCTCCACTCCTCCCAACTGGCGGCCTGTATAGCGGCCCACTGGCCATCCTCAAACAGGTAAGAAAAGAAATAGAGTGGAAGCGCCCCGATAGCCGCTGTCCAGAAGGTAAGATTAAGAGCGCCAACCCCCGGCATTGTCCGAACGATCACCATATTGAGGGAGACCAGGAAGGAGGCAATAATCACAAGCGTGGGCGACAGCCAATTTGCGAAGATTACCGGATCAAAGCCAATCACCATTACCCCGGAGAAGGCCATAATGATCGCACCCCAGCGCCGCCAACCAATCTTCTCTTTCAGGAATATCATCGCCAGCAGAGCGGAAAAGGGGACAAAAGTCTGATTGATAATCGCAACAGACGAAATGTCAGGCGAAAGCGACAAGCCCCAGAACATCAGAGAGAAATGCAGAACCCCCATCAACAGTCCGATGATCAGCATCTTCCGCCAATAGCCATGCGGAAGCGAGACAAAGGGCAGCATCACAACAATCACCAGCGAGAATCGCAAAGCCGTAAACAGAAGCGGCGTGAACACCTCCATGCCGATCTTCGCCGCCAGAAAGTTGGACGCCCAGAGCATATTGACCAGCAACATCAGGGCTAGATCTCTGTTTTTCAATTTTTATTCCGATTCTACAGACAGCGGATTTTTTCAATCTGATCATAGGCGGCATTGATTTTGGCGAGCTTGGCATTAGCGACATCCACAAATTCCTGTGGCAGACCATCGGCAATAACCTTATCCGGATGGTTCTCACGAATGAGCTGTCGATATGCTTTTTTCAGATCCACATCGGAAATGTCGGCGGAGACACCAAGAATCTGATACGGGTCTCGCTCACCATCCTTTGCATGATAGCTGCGGATCCGCGTGTAAGCTGCCTCGTTAAAGCCGAAGATCGCAGCGACATTCTGAAGATAGATATCCTCGTCCGGATGCAAAATACCATCCGCCATGGCAATGGCAAACAGGCCATGGAGAAGATCCTCCATCAACCGGGGCGTATCGTGAAACATTCGCGCCACCTGCGCGGCATATTCTTCATATCCGGCTGTATCCTGACGCGCCATGTTAAAGACACGGCCAACATTCTTTTCCTCATTTGGCGGAATACGGAAGACCCGCTTGAAGACATCGACCTCCTCCCGCGTGACAACGCCATCCGCCTTCGCCATTTTCGCGCCCAGCGCAATGACCGCAATGGTAAACGCGACCTGCTTGACCTGATGCTGACCGATCTCGTCATCGCCCGATGCCGTTTCGCGATATTTATCGACGGCATGCCCCGCAAGCCCGCCAACAAGCGCTCCGAGAGGGCCTCCCACGAGCAGTCCGGCTGCGCCGCCCAGTATTTTTCCCCAAATTGCCATGATGAGTTACGCCACCAGAAACTAATTTATTTACATGCACAGTATCAGGAGAGTTTCAAAACTGCCAGCGTTGTGCGGCACTAGATATCTGTCGTGTCAGGAAACTTCGTCATTCTCATCATCAATAAGGATGCGATTTGCAGCACCCTCGAGATCTTCATATTGTCCACTTTTCAGGCTCCAGAGGAAGGCTGCAAGCCCAACACCGCCCAAGAACAGTGCCACTGGAATAAGATAGATGAGCACATTCATCGCGCTGCCCTGTTCCCTTCAAGCCGAAGACGAAGGGAGTTGAGACAGACGACGAGTGATGAGGCCGACATGGCCACCGCGGCGATCAGAGGTGTTACCACCCCGGCGACCGCGAGTGGAATGGCAATGGCGTTATAAAGAAAGGCAAGAGAGAAGTTCTGGAAGATCAGGCGCCTGGAAACGCGGGCGACATTGATCGTTTCCGCCACAGCCGAAAGGTCCCTGCCCTGAAAAACAAAATCAGCGGCGGTCTGGCTGATATCCGCCGCACTCGCCGGGGAGAGGGACACATGTGCGGAAGCCAGCGCCGGCGCGTCATTAAGACCATCACCGACCATCAACACCTTATGCCCCTTGGCCTCCAAGGATTTAAGATGCGCGACCTTATCCTCGGGCTTTTTCTGGGCATACCAATCCTCAATGCCAAGCGCCTCGGCAAGTTCCTCAACCACAGCCTCCCGATCCCCCGAAAGGAGATCAATCTTGAAACCTTGCGCCTTGAGATTTTCAATTGCCGCACGAGCACCAGGACGCAATCGGTCCCGAAAGCGAAACTGGACGGCGTCCTCATTCTCAATGCTAAGCCATAGTTCCGGGCCCGACGCTTCTCCCATGGCCGCATCTTCATTCACATGACAAAAGGTACGATTACCAAGACGAATTTCCTGACCATTTATGAGCGCCCGTAGCCCCTCCCCGGGGCATTCCTCAACGTCTTGATATTCCCCCGCACCGTTACCAGCGCGCGCTACAGCGCGAGCAAGCGGATGACGGCTGTTGCTGGCGATCCGGGCGGCTAGATCAAGATGCCTCATGGAAATCTCCTCGCGATTAATGAGATCGAGGCGACCTTCAGTTAGGG
>CALEMG010000371.1 GCA_937910835.1 uncultured Alphaproteobacteria bacterium
GCTGCCACTAGATTTTCCGCACCACGTCAGACGGCCGGCAGTTATCGCGTGCTGGAATGCGCGATGTTCACCGTACAATTCTCAGACAGAAGCAAACTCGCCATCGGTTTACCAACAATATTCGACCGGCCGACGATAACGGCGTTCATTCCGGAAAGATCACCGAGCGTATCTTTCAGCATCATCAGGCACCCAAGCGGCGTGCAGGGCACCATCGCGGGCAAGCCAACCGCCTGACGGCCGGTATTGATGACGTGAAAACCATCCACATCCTTCATCGGATCAATGGCGTCCAGAACGGCCATCTCGTCAACCTGTTTGGGCAACGGCAACTGCACAAGAATGCCGTGGATTGTGGGGTCCGCGTTGAGCCGATGGACCACCTCCAACACTTCCTTTTGCGTTGCGGTTACCTCCAGGCGGATTTCTTCAGACTTCATGCCAGCTTCAGTGGTAGCCTTACCCTTGTTGCGGACATAGACCTGACTCGCCGGATCTTCCCCAACCAGCACAACTGCAAGGCCTGGCGGTAAATTGTGATTTTTCTTTAGGATCGCAACCTGCTTGCCCGCCTTTTCCCTCACCCGAGCCGCGAAGGCCTTGCCATCGATAATTGTTGCCGTCATTCCATCATCCCCTCGCCGGTATCCCGCCCGTTCAGATTTGTTCAAGCCAGGCCTTTAATTGATTTTCCATCTCTGATGGATCGCCCCTGATCAATAATGTCTTATTCCGATCGAGCTTACCTGAGACAATTCCAAAATTTCCTCGGGCATACTTTATTGATTTCGACAGAAATTTGACCACAGCGTCATTGGCCTTTCCTTTTTCCGCGATCGCCGTCACTTTCACCTTGAGCCTTGGGCGCTCCCCACCATCAAGAAAAATATCGTCAATCTGGTTTTGCGCGGCATTAGGCGTGAGGCGTATATCGAGCAGCACGCCCTCACCACATCGTCGAAGCGGCAGTCTCACATCATCATCGGAGCATATTCAAACTGGAGATTGCGGAGGAAAATCAGCAACAGAATGAGAACAACAGGCGATACATCAAGCCCGCCCATCGTTGGGATGATTTTTCTGATCGGGCGAAGCGGCGGTTCCGTGATCTTGTATAGAAAATTGCCCACCGACGAGACAAACTGATTATTCGTATTAACGACGTTAAATGCAACAAGCCAACTCAAAATCGCGTTTGCGATCAAAAGCCAGATGAAAATACTGATAATCGTACTAATCAGATAGAGTAAGGAAGTCATGTATATACCCGCTCGATTTAACCCATCCTACATTTAGGCGCTACGCTCGCAAAACGCAACCACTCTACAGACTTCCTTATAGCGAATACCGCTTTCCTAATTCAAGGGTGCAGAGCCGATGTCGTTGCCTGATTGACGACCTGGGTCAGGACTGCCTGGACGAAATCAGCCTGGGTCATACCATCGCCACCCGCTCCCATGTTATTCATCTTGATAACCGGCAGGGTCATCGAAATCTTTGTCGATAACGGATATATCTTGCCGGTAAGCGTAGCACCTGTAATTGTCAGGTTATCCACCCGAAGCTTCTTACTCTCACCATCGGATTTATCCGCTGTCACGGCGTAGGCCGCCGCTGCCGCAAGAATGATTGCCAGGTTAGAACTTGTAGCGCTCGTTTCAAGATCGACCGCCGGATTAGTGACGTCAATCGACTTAATATGCAGCGGCCCCCAAAGTACGCTCCATGGAACGATCTTCACCTCTGCCTTATCGACAACAAAGCTCGTGGGCGAAGAGCCAATCCCCGACTTCGGCGCCGTGAGGC
>CALEMG010000372.1 GCA_937910835.1 uncultured Alphaproteobacteria bacterium
CGAGATCGTTTCACGTGACTGAGTCCAGACGTGTGCTCTTCCGATCTCCCGTTCACCTTCCGCGCGGAAGGGGTTAAGATAAGGTGTTGCATAGCCAATGCCGAGGACGCGGAAATTTTTCAAATCCGGCCACATCAGCCGAATTTTACGGCCAATCGTCCGGCGCACCACCTGCCCGAGAGAGCTGTGGTAAAAATTCCGCAAATCGATGACATCAGGTCTGAGCATGGTGCTATACTGCCATAAAATATCGAAATGGAAACTTAACAAAAAAGAGCACCCGATGAGCAAACTGGAAATCCACCAAATTCCTGTCCTCAGTGACAATTATGTCTATCTGTTCCGGGATCCGGAGAGCGGGCTGGTCGGCGTTGTCGATCCGGCGGTTGCTGGACCAGTTCACGACAAGCTGAAAGAACTAGGCTGGACGCTCACCCATATCATAAACACCCATCATCATCCGGACCATACGGGCGCTAATCTTGAACTGAAGGAGAAAACCGGCTGTACCATTGTCGGCGCAAAGAATGATGCCGCGCGTATTCCCGGAATCGATGTCAAGGTTGAGGAAGGCGATATTTTCGAATTCGGCAGCCAAAAGGCGCGTGTTTTTGAGGTGCCGGGCCATACGGTCGGGCATATTGCTTATTGGTTTGAAGAATCAGACGCGCTCTTTTGCGGGGATACGCTGTTTGCTCTCGGTTGCGGACGACTGTTTGAAGGGACACCTGCGCAAATGTGGAAGAGCATCAGCAAATTTCGCGACCTTCCCGATGAAACCAAGGTCTATTGCGCCCATGAATATACCGAAGCAAATGGCCGCTTCGCCGTCGCGGTCAACCCAGCGAACAATGCTCTCAAAAAGCGCTTCGCCGAGATTGTCGAGATGCGAAAGAAGAAACTACCGACTGTTCCCTCCACCCTTGGGGAGGAGAAAGAAACAAACCCCTTTATGCGCGCGGATGACCCGGTTCTGGCGTCGGAGTTGGAACTAAGCGGTGCCGATCCCGTTGACGTCTTCGCTGAAACACGCCGACGCAAAGATAATTTCTAGATCATGGCCCGCACTGCCGCCGATATTATCCAGCACCTCAACATGCAGCCCCATCCGGAGGGCGGCCATTTTGTTGAAACTTTTCGCGATGATCTGACCCTACCGGATACAAAACGCGCCGTCTCCACGGCCATCTATTACCTGCTTGAGAAAGGGGATCGGTCTCATTGGCACCGCGTCGATGCGGTCGAAATCTGGCATTATTATGCGGGGGCACCCCTCACTCTTTCCATGGCGGCGGAGGATGCCCCGGCAGAGGAATGGATTCTGGGAACAGATCTTCTCAATGAAGAGCGCCCGCAGATCATTATTCCCCGCGGCTATTGGCAATCCGCGCATTCGAACGGAGACTGGACGCTCGTCGGATGTACGGTCGCGCCGGGATTTGAGTTTGAAGGGTTTGAAATGGCGCCGAAGGACTGGGCTCCGACGATTTAGTCCGGCTTTGCCGGCTTCCATAACGCACGCAGTATTTTCAAGGACCCAACAAGCGCGCCGACGGTAATTAAAAGGCAACCGAAAATCAGTGGCCAGGAAAAGCTCGCCACCCCCACAACCAGCAGGATCAGGGTGGAGAGCAGCGGCGACAGATAGGAAAGAACGCCCAATGTCTGGATATCGCCATGCTTCATCCCTCGATCCCAGAGGAAAAATGCAGCGCCGACGGGGCCGAGACCCAGCCCCAGAACTGCCAGCCATTGCAAGGTGTTTTCCGGCCAAAGTGTCACCTCGAACAGGAGGTGGCAACCAAGCGATAAAAGTGCGGTAATTCCACAAAAAAGCCCGATAACATCGGAAGAGACAGCCGAATACCTCCGACTCAGAACCGAATAGCTGGACCAGATGAAGGCGCAGCAAATGGCGGCAAGATAGCCGGTACTGTATTCCGACCTGAGTTCAAACGCGGCACCCTTGGTGATCAATAACCCCGCGCCTGCCAGGCTGATCAATCCACCGACCAGATGGAACCAGTAGAAACGCTCCCCCGGTAACAGCGTAGAGAAAAGGACGATCAGCAGCGGCCAGAGATAGGCAATCAAGCCAGCCTCCGCCGCCGGTGCGTTTTTAAGGGCCAGAAAGTAGAAGAAATGATATCCGAATAAGCCTGCGATCCCAAGTGCCCAGAGACCTACCGGGATCTTAAGGAAGAGCCGGATATCCTGACGATAGAACAGCCATTTGAGCGACACTCCGACAAAGGCGATTGCGAATGTCATGGCAGTCAGTTGGAATGGTGGAACCTGTGCAGTACCCGCAGTAAACAGAGCGAGAAGCGCCCAAAGCAGAATTGCGCCGAGTCCGCAAAGGCTCGCTATCGTTCGTCCGGTCATCGTCTAGCTGTTCATTATTTTGTGGAAGTACCTGAAAAAAGAAAATGGCATGACGCCAGCTTCCCGACATCATGCCATTTTCAATATTACCCGTAAAGATCGGGGGTCAGTACATATGCTGGCCACCGTTAATCGAGAGCGTCGAGCCGGTAATGAAGCCCGCATCATCCGCCGCCAGGAAGCAAACACCCCGTGCAATTTCAGAGGCTTTGCCAAGCCGCCCAACGGGAATGCCGGCAACAATTTTCGCCAGCACATTTTCTGGCACGGCGGCCACCATGTCGGTATCTATATAGCCCGGTGCGATAGCGTTCACCGTGATGCCCTGCCCTGCGCCTTCCTGGGCCATCGCCTTGGTGAAACCATGAATGCCGGATTTCGCTGCGGCGTAGTTGACCTGCCCATACTGACCGGCCTGTCCATTGATCGACCCGATATTGATCACACGACCGAACTTCGCGGCACGCATATCTTCAATGGTTACCCGGCACATATTGAAACAAGACCCAAGGTCTGTATCGATGACCTTCTGCCAATTTTCCTGGCTCATCCGATGCAGCGTCCCGTCACGAGTGATGCCAGCATTATTGACAACAATCTCAGCGGGGCCAAGGTCGGCCTTCACCTTGGCCACCCCCTCGGTACAGGCGTCGAAATCTGACACATCCCATTTATAAGAAGAAATGCCTGTGCGATCCGAAAACTCCTTCGCCCGCTCATCATTCCCACCATAGTTCGCCGCAACCTTGTAACCTTTTTCATGCAGCATGATGGAAACGGCCTCGCCAATTCCACGGGTGCCACCCGTTACAATTGCTACTCTCGACATTTTCTGCTCCCTTTAGTCTCTAGCTAGCTATCGTTCAACACACATGGCGATACCCATACCGCCACCGATACAAAGTGTTGCCAATCCTTTATGCACATCACGTTTCTGCATTTCATGCAGCAAAGTGACCAGCACGCGAGCACCCGACGCACCAATCGGATGACCGATGGCAATGGCACCACCGTTCGCATTGACTTTGCTGGTATCCCAGCCAAGCTCCTTATTGACCGCGCAAGCCTGCGCGGCAAAAGCTTCATTCGCCTCA
>CALEMG010000373.1 GCA_937910835.1 uncultured Alphaproteobacteria bacterium
AGCTTGAAAGCCTTGCGGCGGACCTACAGGCTTTCGTCGAGGGGCGACGGGTCGCCGACAACGCCCATGTCATGCTGAGGTTCAGGGGCGGCGCGCGCGGGATGCTCTGGAGCAGCCAGGTCGCGCCCGGCAATGAGAATGCATTGCGCTTGCGCGTCTATGGCGAAAAAGGCGGGATTGAGTGGGCGCAGGAGGACCCGAATTACCTTTGGCATTCTCCCTTCGAGCAACCAAAGCGCCTGATCACCCGGCAAGGAGCTGGTGCGGGGGAGGCGGCCGCGCGGGTCAGCCGCATTCCACCCGGGCATCCGGAAGGATACCTCGAAGGATTTGCGACAATCTATAGCGAGGCGGCTGCGGCGATCATAGCGGCACGGCGTGGAGAACCTTGCCCGGAGGACGTGATTTATCCATCCGTTTATGACGGCTTGAAAGGCGTGCAGTTCGTTGAAGCCTGTGTGCGGTCTTCGGCGCGCAACGCGGCATGGGTAAGTTTCGCGTGAGGGGCGGATATGTATCTCGGCCTTGATCTTGGTACATCCGGGTTACGGGGCTTGCTTGTCTCCGCAGAGGGGACGGTTGTGGGTGATGCCGCGGCCGATTACTCCGTGCATTATCCCAATGATGGTTGGTCGGAGCAGGATCCGCATAGGTGGATAGACGCTTGCAGAGAAGTTATGTCTCGACTTCGCTATAACCATTCAAAGGAATATAGATCAATCAAGGGAATTGGCGTTTCCGGTCATATGCATGGGGCAACTTGCCTTGATAAAGCCGGCGATGTCATTCGGCCATGTATTCTCTGGAACGATACTCGAGCCGCAAAAGAGGCCGCCGAGCTCGACAGGATGGCTGATTTTCGTGACCTGTCAGGCAACATAGTTTTTCCTGGCTTTACGGCACCAAAATTAATGTGGATGGCCCGGCATGAACCCAATAATTTTGCGCGCGTTTCCACAGTCTTATCGCCCAAAGACTACCTAGTTTACTGGTTGACCGGGCGTTTGGTCACTGACATGTCAGATGCGGCGGGAACCAGCTGGCTGGAGGTCGGTGAGCGGCATTGGTCAGACGTCCTGACCAAGGGATCAGGGATGCGGCGCGATCAATTGCCGGACCTTGTCGAAGGTAATGATGTCGTCGGCACTTTAAGGTCTGTCGTCGCGTCGGAGTTATCACTTGGCAATGACGTTTCCGTTGTTGCCGGTGCGGCCGATAACGCGGCGTCGGCGTGCGGCATAGGCGCATTTGCAGAGGGGCAGGGATTTGTTTCTCTTGGCACTTCCGGCGTATTGCTCGCTGCAAAAGACAGTTACGCACCAGAACCCGCCAGTGCAGTGCATACCTTTTGTCATGCGGTACCGTCGAAATGGTATCAGATGGGGGTCATCCTTTCGGCAACGGATAGCCTGAACTGGCTTAGCAAAACCCTTGGTCGACGGACGACAGAACTTGTTGATCAAATGCCGGATATGGCCTTCGGTCCTGCATCCACGCTGTTTTTGCCCTATTTATCTGGTGAACGAACCCCGCATAACGACGCAGCGGTGAGGGGCGCATTTATTGGCCTTTCAAAAGCAGTAGACACCAGGACTTTGTGCCAATCCGTGATAGAAGGCGTCACCTTCGCTCTTCGTGATTGCCTCGAAGCCCTGAAAAGCACGGGGACCAGGTTACCCAGTCTCATTTCTATTGGGGGTGGTAGCCGGTCAAGTTTTTGGCTGGACACGCTTGCCAATACACTTGGCATTCCTATCCATCTTCCGGCGAAGGGGGATTTTGGCGCAGCTCTCGGCGCGGCGAGGTTGGCAATAGTTGGGGTGTCTAGGGTACCTCCTTCTGAAGTGATGACGCCACCGACAATCCAAAAAACTTATGAACCAGATCCATGGTTAGCGCCGATTTATGATGAAACGTATCAAAAATATACTAAAAGCTATCTGGCTTTAAAGGAGCTGATGTGACGACCGGATTTTTCCCAATTCAAAGAATCTCATATGAAGGGGAGGGCAGCAGCAACCCCCTGGCGTTTCGGCATTACAATCCAGATGAAATTGTCTTGGGAAAGCGAATGGAAGAGCATTTGCGCTTTTCTTGCGCTTATTGGCATTCGTTCGCTTGGCTGGGGGGCGATCCGTTCGGTGGACAAACCTTCGACCGCCCCTGGTTCCCGGACCGGATGAGCGATGAAATGGCTGCGGCGAAGCTAAAAGCGGATGTCGCTTTCGAGATGTTCACAGCGCTCGGTGTGCCGTATTTCTGCTTTCACGATGGGGATATTCGACCTGAAGGAAGCAACTTCTCTGAGAACACTCGCAATCTTGAAGAAATGATTGATGTCATTGAAGCAAAAATGTCTGAAACTGGCGTCAAGCTGCTTTGGGGAACGGCCAATTTGTTTTCACATCGGCGATATATGGCCGGAGCCACAACCAACCCTGATCCGGATGTATTTGCATAATCTGCCGCGACCATAAAAAGCTGTATGGATGCGACACATCGTTTGAATGGTGAAAATTACGTATTATGGGGTGGACGAGAGGGCTATGAAACGCTTCTCAATACTGATCTGGCGCGTGAAGACCAGCAAATGGGTCGAATGTTGAACTTAGTAGTCGATTATAAACATAAGATTGGATTTAAAGGTACTATCCTGGTGGAACCAAAACCGCAGGAACCGACAAAACATCAATATGATTTTGATGTGGCGACGGTTTACGGATTCCTGAAACGTCACGGCCTTGAGAATGAGGTCAAGGTCAATATTGAGCAGGGCCATGCGATCCTTGCGGGGCATACATTTGAGCATGAATTAGCGATGGCGACAGCACTTGGTATTTTCGGCTCTGTGGATATGAACCGAAATGATTATCAATCAGGTTGGGATACGGACCAGTTCCCTAATAATACCCCCGAAGTTGCCCTGGCTTACTATTATATATTGAAAGCGGGTGGCTTCACGACCGGAGGCACGAACTTCGATGCCAAGCTCCGCCGTCAATCTCTGGACCCTGTTGATTTGTTGGCGGGTCATATAGGCGGGATGGATATCTGCGCCCGCGGATTGAAAGCTGCCGCCGCGCTTATGGAAGATGGCGGATTGCAAAAAGCGATTGATGAACGCTATCAGGGATGGTCCTCCAAAGCGGGGCAGGAATTGCTCTCCGATGACATCGATCTTGCGCGAATAGCGGATAAAGTCATCGCTGAAAATATCAATCCTGAACCAGTATCAGGCCGTCAGGAATTTCTGGAAAATTACCTCAATCGGTTTGTCTGAAAATCCGGCTTTCCAAAGAGGATATTTCCGATATCTGCGTTGTCGCCATCGCTTTTTATGCAGTATGAAATGCATAATCTGTGGAGCAGAAAGCATTAGAAATTCCTATCTCCCACGACAATGAAGGGAGCAGGCGATGCAGAAATTAGTAACTATGCAAGCATCAGTTCGTAACCACTTCAACCATGAACGTCACCTAACCAAGCGGAAAACATTTAAGCTTCAAAGAGATGCTGTGCTGGCAGAATGGCAGCAACTAGACCCGGCATAATAGAGGCCCCTTTCTGCCATTTTACGTTATACGGAGACGAGGTCGTATTCGTCTGACAGCACCGCCACCCATCTTTGATAAATTGTCTCTCCAGCACTGCCAGAAGAAAACTACTTGATGGGCATTTGCTCGTCGACTAGCTTCCGAGCATGAAAAATAAAAGCCCCCTCCGGTATTTCAAAACATCTCCTGAAATCATCCCTAAAGGTACTTTGGAGCCATACGGAGATTAATTCGCATCAATCTTTCAGTATCCTTTCAGGAAGTGTGCATGGTCGACAAAGCGGCCTGTTCGGCAAACATCTGATTGTATATTGCGAAAATGATCAGCAGCGACGGCACGGCAATGAAGCCGCCCAATGGTCCCCAAAGCCAGATCCAGAAGACGATGGCAAGGAATACAATGAATGGGTTCAGGGTTATTCGCCGCCCGATCACCAGCGGCGTTACAATTTGAGCTTCCAGGAGGTTTATCCCCAGAAACACTAAGGCCGGTGTAATCGTGCCCCAAAGAGATGTTGAACTGATCAATCCGACACCAAGCAAGATAGCGAAAGTTACGGCTGGCCCAATGAAAATCACATAATTGAGTGCAGCGGCGAGCATTCCCCAAAGCAGTGGTGAGGGAACACTCAGCGCCCATAGCGCAAGAGTTACACCTAATCCCATTCCAACATTTATGATGGTTATCGCAAGAAGGTAATCCGAAACGTTGTTTTCAATTTCACGGAAAACACGCGCCATGTGCCATCGGGTTCTCCGGGTCACCGGAAGGCTTAAAATTGTCCTCCGTAGAGTGTGACGCGCTGCAACGAAGAAATAGAAACTCGCCAGAAATAGCGCTATCTGACCAATGATGGTTGGTGCAAGAATAGCAGCATCCTGAACAGTGGAGCTATCGTCAACGACGACGGTATCCCCGCTTTTCTGACCCGTAACGCTTCTGAGTTGGGCCTGCAATTCCGAGATCGTGTCCAGGTTATCTTGCCAACTTGCGAGCGCAAACCGTAGCCTCGCCCAAATTCTGGGTAATTGGTCGATCCAGGTCGACAACGGGGCCGCAAATACGGCGATTGCTATGCTTATTAGAATAATAAACAGCAACACAACAATCGCCGCCGAGCGGGATGCCGGAATATGAAATCTTTCAATGCGGTCCGCTATTGGGCCGAACATGATGCCGATCACAACCGCAAGCATAATGGGTGCCAGGATTGTCTTGGAAAAATGCAGCGTTGCAACAAGTGCAACTAAGGCAAGGAATATAATCGATACTCTCGCCGCTGCTTCAATTCTGCTTCTATGCTTTGATGCAGCAGAGGAGGTGCCGATTGTTACTTGTTCCAGGTTCTGCATTGCGGTGTGTCCGATGCCGGTTTCTAAACGTGTTCTTCTTCTTGCTGCTTGCGTTTATCAAACATCCGAGACATTTCAGTCGCGTCCGCACCGCTTACCAGGCCTTTGGCAAGTTTAAATACGTCTTGTTCTTCTTCCTCGATATGATGTTCAAGCTCATCTTTTAGCTTTTCGAATTTCTGTATCCAGCCTGCGCTGCTCATATCCATGTCAGAAAGCTCATTGATCAGTTCATCCGCGTCCTGATGCTCAGAAACGCTATGGCGTGCTTGTTCCTGGCTATTCGGATCCTCGATCAGAACGGCGTAGAGGGTTTGCTCTTCGGCGTTGGCATGGCTCACTGCTTCTGCCTTGAACTGTTCGAACAGGCGACGCCGTTCGTCGGAATTTCCCGACGTCTCCATAATTCGATTAGCGAGTTTCTTTTGTTTCTCGTGATCCTTGATGAGACGTTCATAGATATCCATAGATCTGCTCCTTGTGTTGTTTGACACATTACAAACATCCGCAAACGCAAAGAGTTCCCAACGAATGAGATTTTTTAGGGAACAACACTAATCGATCCGTCGGAGTTTCAGCTCTAGTTAAGCGATCCTTTCCACCACATCTTGAGCAATTGTTTATGTCGCAATTGAGTGAGGTAGTATTTTCTGGCGTTTGGATTAGCTGAAATAATTCTTTCCACGCGGTGGATGTCTGCCGGTTTCAGCATGCCGTCCACATATTCCTGAATTTCTGTTTTGTTAAATTCGCCTGAATTCATGCCATTAAAATATTTGTCATGGGGCAATGATCAACTCTCTTTAGTCTAAATTTCCAATCCTACTCATATACCCAATGAATTTGGATCGGTTTTGGTTCCATGGAACTTTTTGCGGGCTGTGCTGTTTGTATGGCTGTATGAAGCAAATTTGAGGAGAATCTAGATGATTGGTTGGGCAATAACGTTTTTATTAATTGCATTGGTTGCGGCAGTATTTGGCTTTGGCGGGGTCGCCGCTGCTTCCGCAGGGATTGCAAAGATTATTTTCGCGGTATTCATCATCCTGTTCGTTGTGAGCGCGATCGTACATGTCATCAGAGGCCGTAAACCTCCTATGTAGGTAGGTCGCGAACATTCCATTTTTCAGGATAGCACGGTTAAATTGATCAAAACGGCACTTCTGTTGAAGTGCCGTTTTTGTTTCTCGTAAAGAACATGCTCTTGTAGAATAGGAGGATGAAATATTTATCCCTGAAGTTTTTCTCGGCCTACCTCGCAGTTTTGCTATTCGGCTTGGTGTTTTGTACATTCCTACTTGCCGTCAGTGAAAGCCGAATAAGGGCCGAAAGCAAAAATATTCAGCAATTGGTGCAATCACTTTTTGAATTGGAATCTGCAAGCCTTCTGGTTGAAAAAATGCTTTTGAGCCAGCAGGGCTATATGATTTTTGGTGAGCAACAATTTATTGAGGATTATGAAGAAACAACGGAGAGGCTGTCGAAAACGCTGACTGAACTATCGCTCTTTAGTCTTGAGGACCAGTTACAACGAGGTATCCTTGGATCGGTAGATCAAAAAATTTCTCTTCTTGAAACAGAGCTTGAAAGTCGGGCCGCCAATAGGCTGACTGTAAATACTGCAGATATCGTTACCGCCAATCAAAAAATTGATGCTTTGAAAAGTGAAATTTCAGAAACTTTCGAGGCGCTAATCTCAGAAGGAAAAAGCCTTCTCGATTCTCAAAGCCTGTCAGCTGAAAATAAAACCAGGCAGAACGAGAAACTTATGCTTGCCACGGCAGGCATTGCAATATTGCTGATTATATCGATTTCGGCGAATTTTATTCTCAGGCGAAGTTTTCGCCGACTTTTTACAGGGCAGGTTTCTGAAGAAGAGCAGGTTTTGGAACTGGCGGTTGAAGGCAGCAAGGATGGTATCTTCGATTGGGATATTCAGTCAGGAGAAGTTAATTATTCGGATCAATTCATCGCCATGTTGGGATGTGAAAGTGACGATTTCGAAGGAAATATTGAAGATTTCGCTGACAGGCTGCATCCGGAAGAGAAGGAAACAGTCCAAAACTATATCGATCTCTATTTAAAGGGTCGTTTATCTGAATATTCAAATACCTTCCGGCTGCGGCATAAGTCCGGGCGATGGATTTGGATAAGGGCGCGGGGCGCTGTTATACAGGATTACAACGATAAGCCGTCTCGATTTGTCGGCACGATTACGGATATTAGTGCGGAAAAAGATTACGAACTGAAACTTGAAGGAGCGATACAAAAGGCTGAAGAGGCAAATGCCGCGAAAAGTGAGTTTCTTGCCCATATGAGCCATGAAATACGGACGCCACTGACGGCGATTACCGGTGTTGCAGACATTCTCGATCAAAGCGCAAATGAATTGGATCAGAAAAAGCAAAAGCTTGTCAAAGTGCTGCATTCCAGCTCTATAAGCTTGAAAGACTTAATTTCGGATATTCTTGATTTCTCCAAGATTGAGAGCGGCGAACTTGAATTGGAGGAAACGTCATTCAGCTTGCCAAACATCTTCGAGCATATAACAAGTATTATGTCCGTCCGGACGAAAGAGAAAAATCTGGATTTTGTTTTCGACTATGCAGACGTAAAAGATCTCGAATTTTACGGTGATCCTGTTCGCATTCGTCAAATACTGATCAATCTGATCGGCAATGCTGTCAAATTCACGGAAGCGGGATATATCCATGTGAAAGCCAAGACCGAAGATCAAGGCGATTTTTCCGTGCTCCGAATAGATGTCGAAGACACAGGCATCGGGATTTCCAAAGATCAGGCAGATCTGATTTTTGAGCGCTTCAAGCAGGCGGACTCGACGGTATCGCGAAAGTTTGGCGGCACGGGTCTTGGGCTTCCAATATCGAAGAAGCTCGCCAGCTTGATGGGAGGCAGCATTGAGGTTGATAGCGAGATCGGAAAGGGAACCACTTTTTCTCTTATTTTACCCATAGCCGGCGGCGTCAAGCAACTCAGGGACGGATATGAGCAAAGCGAGGCAGATAGAAAGAAGCGCATAGATGAAATGAAGGCGCATATCGAAGAAGCTCAAAAGGCTTTGCTTGTCGAAGATTACGAAGGAAATATCACTGTACTTGGCCACATCCTGGAAGATATGGGCATTGAGTTCGATATCGCCAAGACGGGTTTGGAAGCGGTCAATCTTTGGAAAGAAAATCACTATGGTGTTATCCTGATGGATATTCAAATGCCTGAGATGGACGGATTTACAAGTACCAGATTAATTCGGAGCATTGAAAGTGAGAAGGGGTTTGATCGAACACCGATTATCGGTATGACAGCCCACGCCCTTGTCAGCGATAAGGCGAAATGCATTGAGGCTGGTATGGACGCGTACTTACCTAAGCCTATCGTTGAAATTGACTTAAAAGCGGCAGTATTGAAATATCTGGGCAATTTGTCTGAAGAAGAACTAGAAAGCCCGGATGTTTAATCCGGGCTTTCAGCAAAAATCTTAATGAACCGTTGGGACTTCTAGAAGCTGCTGTAAATTCTCGCGGGCGCGTGAGAGACGGGAGCGTACCGTGCCGATCGCGATCTTCAGGAAATCGGACACTTCCTGATAGCTCAAGCCCTGGACGCAAATCAGGATCAGAATTTCCTGATGTTCGTGGGAGAGCCTGTTCATGGCCTCATTCACGGTCTTCAGCTCCATTTGCTTATCTTGTGGTGCATCAATGGATTCTGCTTCCAGATAACTTTCCGGATCATATTTTGTTTCATACTTTGCTTTCCGACGATAGTCAGATACAAATTGGTTATACATGATCTTCGATGTCCATTTGAAAAGATCCGTATTTTCCTGAAACAAATGCTTCTTCTCAATCGCTCTTAATAGAGTATATTGAAGCAAATCTTCTGCATCATGATTGTTCTGGGTCAGGCGACGGGCAAAATTCCTGAGACCGGACACTTCTGTAGTCAATTCTTGATTGTTGAACATTTGCGTCTTCCTTTTTGCTAGTCGTTTTCGATGTTGCAAAATGGAAGTTAGTCGACCCATGTAACCTGTGATTTTCGCCTTTGTATGAATCGCGAAAGAGTTTGTAACAATTTTGTATACGGCTGGAAAAAGCCCTTAGATTCTATAAAAAGGATAGCTTAAATGAATAAGGGCGCGGTCCTGTTAATTGATGATGATGAGGGGCTCCGAGTTGTGCTGTCGCACTATTTTGAGGCGGAAGGCTACTCGGTTATCACGGCAAAGGATGGCGCAGAAGTTTCAAAGAAACTCGTCGCCGAACAGTTAGACGTCATTTTGCTTGATTTGGTGCTACCCGATACAGAGGGTACCAGCCTTATTCCTGTTATTAGGCAGTCGACATCTGCGCCGATAATCGTTGTCAGCGGGAAAAATGATACCACAGAGAAGATCATTTGCCTGGAAATGGGCGCAGATGATTATCTGACAAAACCATTTGAACTGAGAGAGTTAAAGGCTCGTATTAAGGCTGCGATGCGTCGCGCCAATGAACATAAAGGTGATCGGCCGGCAGTTTCTGAAACAAAAATGAAGACAGGAGCCATTGCTTTTGGCCGCTTCACTCTGGATCGCGATCAATATCAGGTTTTTGATAGTGAAGGTAATTCCGTCGATTTCACGATTGGCGAGTTCCAGTTGCTGGAAGCCCTGGTAACCTCGCCTAAAAGAACCTTAAGTCGCGAGCAATTGTTCGAGAAAACCCGCGACGGCAAGTTTGATGTTTATGATCGTGCAATTGATATTCAGATAGGCCGTATTCGTAAAAAACTCGGCGAGGATGGGCCAATTCTCATCAAGACGATGCGCGGTGTTGGTTATATGTTCGCTCCTCCGGGCTAGAACCAGACCAAATATTGGAACTTTTTTTTGATTTGTTTGTTTGTTGGATGCGAACGAAATCAAATGGAGTTTTACAATGGTCAAATCTACCGAAACTTACCCAGAAATTGACGAGCTGAAAGACGATCTTGCGGCTCTGAAAAAACATATGTCCGAATTGACGGCAAGCCTGAAACAGGATGGCGTTGATGAAGCGGAAAAAATCGGCGCAAGAGCCAAGGAAAAGCTTGGTGAGTTGAAAGATCGAGGAAGCCAGGGCATCAAGCAGATTGAGGGCAAAGTCAGAGAGAAACCGGGCCAGAGCATTGCGATAGCCTTTGCGGCCGGGTTCCTGGCGAGCATGCTAATGCGGAACCGGAGCTAACCCGTGAATCCGATGCTGCAAATCCTACAACAAACGCTCGCCGATAATTTTGCGCCTAAGAAATCAGGCATCTTGCAACGCGGGGCAATTGGGGCGTTTGTTGTCGCCTTAATCGTGGCTTTATCGTTTATTGCGTTATTCTTCCTGGCGCTGTCCTTTTACAGCTGGATGCTTATGTATGTTGTGCCCCCATTCGCGGCACTGACCACCGCCGGAAGCATCCTGCTGGTATGTCTGATTGTTGTGACGGCCCTGTACTTCGTTTTGAGATCGAAGTCCGATACGTCACCACAGGCGGATGAGACCGTCCAGATGATCTCGACCGTCGCCGCAATCGCAGGAGACGAGCTTGGTAAAACAGCGGAAACCAACCCAAAGACAACACTGCTTCTCGCGGGTGTCGCCGGCCTTATCGCTGGAAAGTATCTAAATTAGTTGGGAACTTTTTGAGAGATAGGGCGTTGGTTCGGTTGATAATCAAGAGCAAACGAAAGGACAGGCCGATGGGCATTATTAGCAAGGAAGCACGCGTAATTTTTATGTTGGGACTTTTCGCCCTAGCTTCACTCTCTCTCACTGCCTGCGAGACGATGGAAGGTGCAGGCCAGGATATAGAGAAGGCAGGTGAAGCCATTCAGAAAAAAGCGAATGAATAAATTTGCTTGAGTAGATAGTCAGGCGTGAGATCGTAATTCTTACTTCTGCAACATGTTGTCAATAAAGC
>CALEMG010000374.1 GCA_937910835.1 uncultured Alphaproteobacteria bacterium
TCGTCTTTCACCAGTTCCTTGCCGCCATTGGCAGATTTAACATAGCGGTAGCCGACGGGAGCCCGAAAGGTCCAGTAACCCTGTTCAATTCGTGCTTGGGATTTCTGACGGGTTTGGCGGCCAATCTGCTCGCGTTCCAATGTTCCTGTCGCAGCGAAGATTGTTTCGTTGAACTTGCCCTCAGGCGAATCATCAAAATTGAAATTCAGGCATTCCCGCCGTGCGCTCCTGGCCTTCATTAGGCGGCGCAGTTTTAAATGAAATTCGGTATCACGCGCATAGCGCTTCAAATCATCGAAGATTACCACATATTGTTCGTTAGGATTGGTGTCCAGATAGTCCAGTAAGGCAACCATGCCGGGGCGCTTCATAAAATCACCACCCCCTGAAACGTCATCGGGAAAGACTGCTTCAACATGATACTGCTTGGCTTCGGCATATTGGCGGCAACGGTATTCCTGGCTATGCAAACCGCTTCCTTCCGTCTGCTTTTTGCTGGAGACACGGCAATAGATGAGCGCTTTTTGAATAGTGTTAGTGTGGCTAAATTTTTGCTTCATTTGCGGGCACCTTTTTTTCGTTCAACCTCTTCTTGCTGAGCAACCTTTTTGAACGATTTCGAGAGGTTTTTATCCGGAAAACCTATCACATTTGGAGTTAGAAGTGCTGTCGCCTTACCTTCTTTGACCGCTTTTCCACAGATATTTTCATGGCTTTGCAATGGATGAACACCAAAGCCCAGTGAAACAAACTCTGTGATAACTTCCCAGAGCGTCTGTAAGAATTCCTGTTTTTGCACGTCAGTCATATCCGACTTCTCAAGAAATTGCTCATAGCGCTCGTAATCAATTGTAATTACAGGCTTATCAGGTTTAGTCCCTCTATTATTCAATGCTCTATTGCCTCCTAGGTTATATTGCGTTCATCTATGTTCCTCTCCATTTGCCGTTCAGGCCTAACAACCTTGAGTAGAACAAAAAAGGAACATAAATCATGATTATTGATAGATCAAGGAGATGACGGGTGTATGCGTAAATCACCTTCCTGATCTCTGAGAAGCGTACCAAAAATGAATTCTGAAGGTGGGAGAAGCGGCAGATTATCTTGTGAGTATAGTCTGCTGATTGAAACAGTGTTTTCTTTATTTGGTCTGATTATCGATATAGGCGACGACGCTTTTGAAGGCGTCACTGAAGCAATAACCTTTGCCGGACATGTTAATGTATGTCAGTTCATATAAGTTTTCTGCAGAAGAGATATAGGCTTCAATCAACAGATCATGCCTGATCCAGAATAGCTTATCTGCCGTGACGACCTGGGTGCTGCCATCTGGTAAAACAAGTTCTCGTGTGTCAGCCGTCAAGAGTTCTTCTATTTGGCGTTCCGTCAAAAAATCAATCATAAAACAGGATACCTGAAAACTCAGGTATCCTGCAAACTTGGATCACCGGCTTCGCGTGAAGTCGTTTCTGGCTTTGTCTTTCTGACGATCAAGCCTTTTGCGAATAAAGTGAATGCGGCGTTCATTTTCGCTGTGTGAGGCTTCATTCACCGCCTGTACAACCGGCCCGTCGGGTGTGAGATTATTTTGCAGGACCGGAATGGCCCGCCTTTTTTCTCGAGCCTCCAGTTCACGTTTGCTGACAGGCTTTTCGTGAATACGGGCATCCCGATCAAAGGCGGCTTTACTTGCTGCATTTATCTTCTCCCGAAGAATTCTTTCTTTCATATGATTTACCTTTCATGAGTAGGGGTGTCTCTGCCCTATTGCTCGGTGCCTTGCTTCTTAGCTTCCAGCCTTTCTTTTGGGCGTCGGATGGTAATCCGGCCTTTAAAGTCCAGTGGCAGGCTTTGAAGATGAATATCGTGACCCTTGCCATCCTTATGGGCGAAAGCTGACCCGATTTTATGGAAGTAGGCTTTATCGTCTTTGCCTTCCTGCACATGAAAGGCCTCAAAACTCGGCTGGCTACTCTTCTTCTGATCATCGCTCATGTTTGTTTCCCTTATGTCAAAAGCGCTGACATCTTGTCAGCGCTTCAGGAATAATGGCCGATATGACGTTCCAATGTGGGAGAGCACCAATTATTTTGGCTTATACCCTTCCACATATTGCCAAGAGCCGCTGGCATATTGGGGAAGATGCGCAAGCGATTTCGGAACAGGTTCATTTATGACCTTGCGCCAACGCATCCCTAAGAATGTTCTGACCTTCACTTTGTCACTCGGCGGATGATGGGGATTTGGTAGGTAATAGCCTGCCATCTCACGCTTTAGATAGTAAGGCCGTTTATCGAGCTCTATGGGCTTGAGACTTTTGCCAGATATGAAGGCAATCAGTTTATCTTCCGGCATCATCAAAATCTCTTCAGGTGATCTTAGTCTTCGAGACTGTTTGGTACGATGGGTTTCGGCTTTGGCGTAATGACTATATTCTGACGCTGCTTCAAACGGGTCATCGCCGTTCATTATGCCGTTCAGTATTTTCCTTTTCTGACGCCGGGCATTACTTTGTTGAAGCGAGTCATCAAACTCCAGTGTCTCAAAGCCCAGCATGTCGGAGACCATACGGGCGGTTTCAATATCCCGAATACCAAAAAAGAGACGGGTCTGAGCGCTTCCCAAAAAGCCCTGTACCCCTTCAGGACCAAAATTTCGCCTGATCTGACCAATATCCTGGAATAGAGCGAAGGCTCGGACGCCCGCTCCCCGTCCATATGTATAAGCCCGAAGCAGAAAGTCAGCCCGTCCTAATTGACCCGCTTCATCGACAATCAGATTGACGCGAGGTGTATCAGGGCTTTGCGTTTTATAGAGCAAAGTTGTAATGCCGAAGAGGCTGAGCAAGGGAGAGAGCTGAGCAATATACTCTGCCGGAATAACAATAAAGGTTTTGCAGGTTTGATTGGGGTTAGTGATGTCTTTCATGGAAAAAGTCGGGTTGCTGAGAGACTGCCGGATCTGTGGATTATTGAAACAGGCGGTATAGGCATAAATCTCCCCCATAAAGGAGCCAAAAGACTTTTCGTCGTCTTGCTGCTTGGCGAGCATCTCTGCTCCGGTGCGCCGCACATCATCAAACTCACAGGCCAGCATCACCTCCAGACCCGAGGCCCACAGGGTAGGATCACTTTCAATGGCGTTGATGGTGGACATCAGATTATCTACGTCCACATACCCATCCTTCAAGGTGAGCGCGATCAGGATGGACTTTAGCCATTCCTGTGCCCGCAGCTCGAAGTATTTGCCAGAGCCACTGCCGCTGAGTTTAATGAGATTGATGGCAACCAGCTCTGCATTGCTGTGCAAATTCGGATCACTGGCTTCAAGGCTATCAAACAGATTGATCCGATCCTGAGGCAGGCCGTGCAGGCCAAAGGGATTATAGACATAGACGGGTTGTCCATGGCGCGCTGCATTATGAATGCTGGTGGCGGCCAGCTCGCCGCGCAAATCGACGGCGACAATATTTTCCTGAGCATTATCTTTGCAGAGAATATAGCTGAGCAGGCAGGCATGTTTGCCACTTCCCGCACCGGCGATGCATATCAGTGGTGCATCACCGTCGCTGTACACAGGTTTCTTGCTCCAAAATCCCACTTGCAGGCCTTTCTCTCTATGCAGGCCTGCTTTCTTTATTTCAGCCGCTGTGGCCCATCCTGCGGAGCCAAACCGAAATTCTTCGTTAAATGGATGAGCCATTTTGTATCCTCCTTAGCGGTTGCTGGCAAAAAAGAAGGGGATCAGTCTGAGCGCCAAGGTGATGAGAAACTGGCTGACGGCAAAAATGAACAAGGCGCAGAGTATTATCCAGCCGAAGCGGGCGACTGAGACCAGGTCATATCCGTAATTCTGGTGAGTGAATCCTTCCACAAGATGGACCGTCGCCCCAAAGATAGGCGGAAAAAGGAAAAATGTAGCAACCAAGGCTGATATTTTGGCGACGGCACCAGAGGCACCTTCTAATAGTGATGAACCTTTCATGACTTATTCTCTCTGTGAAGATGGGTTGGAAGGCCAGTTATCCGGTCTGGTTAGATTTTGAAGGCCTTGCAGACGGAGCGGGCATAGCTGAGCGTTGCTCGGCTTACACCGGCTTGCCTCAGAGTTCCTGAAGCAATGGTGATTTCACCATTCCGATTTTGGAAATAAAGATTACGATTTTCTCCGGCTGTGCCGTCCGAGAGATTGATATAGCAGAAATGATATTCTGGCGCGGGGCTGGCATCGACAAACTCCGCATAGACGGTGCCTATGGTAATGCTGCGCCCGCTCGCCGGGTCAATATGGCTCTCAAACAAAGTGATCTCATCTACGGCGGTTTCAACTGCCCGCAAGCCGGCCAATTGTCTATCGAGCTTCTGGCGTTCCTTGATCATGGCCTCGAGATTGGCCTTTAGATTGGTCATCTCTTCCGCATAGCGTGGGCAGTCCGGACGGCTAAACCCTACGAAGCACTGCAGCGATTTAAGGGCGGGTGTTTCTTCCAGATACTCTGTGAGATAAAGCGCGGTTAGAGTTAAGGCACTGGTGACGATCGCCGCCGCGATGGCAAGTAACAGCGTATTCGCTATTGCCGATGCGAATGATCTAGAGGCCTCAGTAAAAAACTGTTTCATGGAATGGGTCCTTTCAAAGATGAAGAGAGGAGGGTGAGAAGGGCTCAGGATGAGCCTTTCTCAATGATGCTGCGAGAAAGCATCAACAGTCCGGCAAACCACAAGGCCAGCCCGTCAATGAGGATCGCAAGCAAGATCTGAGGAATGTTCCTTTTCCAATGAGCGGCAACAGCTTCACCCATTTCCAAGAGTTTGCCGGGTGCTCTTAGTACCATTACTGCGGAGCTATTTGTCAGATTATCGATTGTGTCGGAGGCCAGCCCAAGAGCCGCCTTCAGGCTTTGGATGGCGCCGGATTGCTTCTGCCCGAAACTCCCATTTTTGACGTCCAAAGTAGCAACGGAGGCCTTAAGGATATCAAGCTGAGCAGTCAGACGGTTGGCCACATTCTCCGCACTGTTCTCCTTAATGAGATTCTGCAATTCTGCCGTCTCTGCTCTGAAATCCGTCTGTCTCTCAAACACGGAGAGGCTTGTATCAGCTGGAATATCTTGAAGGGTTGCCAGGATGTCGGAAGCAGTTATCTGACGTTCACTTGTACGAATTACCGTCTCAGACAATGTCTCGAGGATTTTGCGGATACTGGTACAGCCACTGAGGTAAGCGGCATACACAGCTCCCTTTCCGCCCGATCCCGTGATAGCACCACCGTTATCTTCTCCGTCTGCCAGTGCGCAAATGGAGGCTTCTAACGGCTCCAACGCGGATTTTGCCGTTTGGGCCCCTGTAGCGTCAGCAGCGACTGAATGATAGTAAACACTGTATTCTTCAGCCTTATCGCGCATGTCATAGACAAGGGAGGCTGGCCCCGCATTGCCAAGTATGGCATTGTACGTACTGATCCCTGCAGTGAAAGGGATTAGGGTTACGGCCAACAGGGCAACGGCAAACCGCTGACTTCTAAAGGTTTCTGCGGCGACTCCCATCAGCAGGATCGTTGCGCACCCAAGAGCGGTTGCGGCGACGGCCGCCGACATGGCCGCTGTGATCATGCCCTCCATATTGGCGACCCCTGCCTCAATGGCTTTATCAAACATCCCTTTCGTGGTTAGCCAGGCAGATAGAGAAAAGGAGATGGCCAGGCAAAGCATAATAATCCGTTGCCGCCGTCCGTGGATCACCATCAATGACTGGAGATCGAATATTTTGTTCAGTTTAAAATGAGACATGAAATGCTCCTTACTTAAGAAACAGGGATGTGATGAGGGCGAGTGAGGCAAAGATCAGCGTGATAAATTGTTTTGGCCCCATGGGTTCGTTAAAGAAAGTGGTTCCGATCAGGCTCAAGAAGAGCGTAGTCAGCATGGTTGACAGGATGACGGCCTGCCCCCACCCTAAGGAGCGTAGCACCTGCAGCCAAAAGAAGATGGAAATAACGAACGCAATAAGG
>CALEMG010000375.1 GCA_937910835.1 uncultured Alphaproteobacteria bacterium
GATAGGTTGTGAGCACGATCTTGCCATGCCCCGGACCCGCCGCATGGAATATCCCGTAGAGAAAGCTTCCAATAATCAGGCTCCAGGCCGCTGTTATGCCGCCAGAGGCCGCCAATGCTTTCAGGGATGTTACAAGTTCTTCGTGAAAGGCCCGTTGCTGCGCCATTATCAAACCTACACTGCGCGCCCAGATGGAGGGTTCTATTGTACTTCCCGCTGCCAAGGCGGACGGGGTAATCAGGGTTATTATGGCCATTACCCAAATGCAGACGCCTATGGACGCAATTATTCTATTGGACATGTCAGGCTGACGCGTTCTGCAAAAAAGGATCCAAGGCCTGTCGCCCCGCGTTCAGATGCATCCAGCATAGCGGCTTGTGCAACCGCGCTCGGGTCCGGGTTAGGGGGTATCAACTTATATGCGCAGCCTTCCGGAGCGCCGGATATGATGACCGCCATGTCGGTTTCCGCATGTAGCATCTCGACATAGTAAGTGGGATCGAAAATGGCGTAGGAAAAATCTGTTCCGGCCACGGAAACAGGTTCTTCAAACGGCGTAACAAAAGACATCTCCAGCCGCTTATCAAGCATCCTGGTTGACATATCGGTTACAGGTTTAAGTTTGAGGACCTCGTCCTTGAACGTTGCTTCGGTGAAATATCCATATTCTTTAAGATGCTCCATATTCACCTTCATGATTTCATCAAGCTCTCCCTGATCGGGGGTGCCGTCTCCATCTCGATCGGTCCCTTCAACCGCATAGGCTGTGTAATAATCATCAAACAACCAGGTCTGATGTAGGCCATAGGCCTTGCCGGTATCATCAAACAGGATCTTGATTATCATGTCCGTCCAGACGTGGGGATGGGCAAGAGCGGTGCGCTGCGGGGTCAGCAAAAAAATACAGCATATGAAAATCATCAAGCGCATAAAATGATCCTAGTGTGAACGCGACTGGGGCTAAAAATAGTGTAGCTTTTCCTACATAAAACCGCCAATCACTTTCGACAATAGAGGGTGCTGGAGTATTCTATGCCTTGATGCTCAGATCTTTCGAATTCACAGATATAGATGCAGGGCGGCTCGGAGGCCGCCCGCCAGCATCTGCAATATTCCCCCAAGCGAGATGCGAGGGTTGCAAAAGGCTTTAGTTAGGCACTGTCGAAAACTTCGCGAACCGCCTCTGACATGGCGCCCACAATGGTGTCCGCTTCCTCTTTAGTCAGGCATAGAGGCGGCGCGAAGCCGAGGATATCCCCCTGAGGCATTGCGCGCGCGATAACACCCCGTTTCAGAAGTGCTGCGGCCACCTTTGCGCCCGTCAACAGGGACGTATCAAGGTAATCCCGTGTTTCATTGTCCTGGATGATTTCAACCGCCAGCATCAGGCCCTCCCCACGCACATCCCCTACATTCGGATGATCGCCAAGGGCATCGGCCATAGCTTTTTTCAAATAAGGGCCGACCCCTCCCGCATTGGTAATCAGATCCATGCTGTCGATAAGCTTCAGATTGGCAACACCTGCGGCCGCGCAAACAGGATGAGCGGAATAGGTCCAGCCATGGCCGATGGCACCGAATTCATCTGTGCCCTGCTCAAGCACCTTCCAGACTTTCTCCGACACTATAGACGCCGACAGAGGCGCATAGGCGGAGGTGAGGCCTTTGGCTGACGTGATAATATCCGCTTCAATGCCGTAATGATCTGACCCGAACATGGAGCCAAGGCGTCCAAACCCGGTCACGACTTCATCTGCGATCAGCAGGATGTCATATTTTTTCAGGACGGCTTGGATAGCATCCCAATATCCAGCGGGTGGCGGGACGAGGCCACCGGTCCCCAACACGGGTTCCCCGATGAAGGCGGCGACGGTGTCTGGACCTTCTTTCTGGATGAGGGTATCCAGGTTTTCTGCGCATTGGTGGGAAAACTCTTCTTCGCTCAGGCTCAGGTCTTCGCGCCGATAGTAATAGGGGGCATCCGTATGGATGACCTGTGTGAGCGGCAAGTCGAATTTTTTGTGAAATAGTTCAAGGCCGGTCAGGGAGCCGGTCATCAGGCCCGACCCGTGATATCCCCGCCAGCGGGAGATTATTTTTTTCTTCTCGGGGCGGCCAAGGACATTGTTGTAATACCAGACCAGCTTAATGTTCGTTTCGTTGGCGTCCGAACCGGAAAGGCCATAATAAACCTTACTCATATTGTCCGGCGCCCGGTCAATGATCATTTTTGACAAGGTGATTGAGGCTTCCGTGCCATGCCCGACATAGGAATGGTAATAGGCGAGTTCCTTCGCTTGCGCTGCGATTGCATCGGCGATTTCGGTGCGACCATAGCCTACATTGACGCAATAAAGGCCAGCAAAGGCGTCCAGAAGTCGGGTGCCATCCCGATCTTCAATATGAACGCCAGACCCACCCGTTATAATACGGTTGGATATTTCTCCGCGGGCGAACAGCGCAAGATGCGTGGAGGGATGAAAGAAATTCTCGCGGTCCCATTGGCTCAGTTGATCATTTGTAAGCATTAAACTCTCCTGATTAAAAGTGACTGGGTTAAGCCCAGTCCCGGCAGACATATTTGATATTTGAAAAAGCCTCGATCCCGTGACGGGAGCCTTCGCGTCCTAGTCCGGACTGCTTCATGCCGCCGAAGGGGATGGGGGCGCCAGTGACTTTTGTACGATTGACGCCGATCATCCCAAACTCCAGCGCCCGGCTAAGGCGGTAAATACGGGATGGGTCTTTTGTGTGGACATAGGCCATCAGCCCGTATTCAGTGTCGTTTGCACGGTGAATAACCTCATCTTCGGAGTCAAAAGGAGCGATGGCGGCAACCGGTCCGAATGTTTCATCATGCATTATTTTCGCAGACATCGGCACGCCCTTCAGGACGGTTGGTTCAAAAAACAACGGCCCCAGTGCATGGCTCTTTCCGCCGGTCAAAAGCGTTGCCCCCTCTTTGAGAGCATCTTCAACATGGTCTTTCTGTTTGTTGACGGCATTTATATTCATGAGAGGGCCAATATCCCGATCATCCAGTCCGCGACCAATTGTTAAGGCGGATGCCTTTTGCGCAAACTTCCGACAGAAGTCCTCATAGACAGACCTCTCAATAAAAAAGCGATTGGCGCCAAGGCAATCCTGACCGGATGTAGCGAACTTGGCGCTGATACCTTCTTCAACCGCCTTGTCCAGATCTGCGTCCGCAAACATAATAAACGGTGCATGGCCGCCAAGTTCCAGGCTCAGGCGTTTGATGGTCGGGGCGGACTGCGCATAGAGCAGTCGCCCGATTTCCGTTGATCCTGTAAAGGAGAGGGCGCGTACGCGCGTATCCTTCGTCCACTGTCCAACGATTTCAGCGGGCTCTCCCGTGACGACATTGAAAACACCGGCGGGGAACCCCGCCCGCTCGGCAAGCTCGGCAAGTGCGAGCGCTGAAAAGGGTGTTTCTTTTGAAGGATGCACGATAACAGGGCAGCCAACCGCAAGAGCCGCCGCCGCTTTTCGGGTAATCATGGCATTCGGAAAGTTCCATGGCGTTATGAGGGCGGCGACGCCGACTGGTTCCAGCCAGACTTCAACTTCCGCATTGTGGAGGTGGGATGTAACTCCTAGGATGTCCGTGCGTTTGGCCTCTTCCGCAAAGAATTCGATAAAGGAAAGTCCATAATCGATTTCGCCTCGGCATTCTGATATCGGCTTACCCTGTTCCAACGTCATGATCAGTGCCAAATCTTCTTGGGCTTCCTTGATCAGTTGGAACCAGTTTTTTAAGATCGAAGCTCTTTCTTGAGGGAGAAGGGAAGTCCAGCCCGCAAAGGCCTGATGGGCAGCGGCAACCGCCGCTGTACTTTCCTCTTTGCTGAGCGATGGTACAGTCCCCATCCAGGCACTATCCGCCGGATTGGCGACTTCAATAACGCGGCCGGATTTTGCGGAGTGCCATTGTCCATCACCGTAAGCAAATTCCTTGAATAACCTAGGATCTTTAAGCAGATCCAACTCCGGTATCCGGGATAGATTTTTCTTTCCTTCACGCATCACATGTCTCCGCCAAAAACACTGAAGGAATTATAGGAAAGATCGGCTAGAGAGTGCGTTTATAGTATCAAGAGAATTCAGAGGAGAATTCGCTGAAACCCGATAAAGAGTGAGGATTTATCGGATCGTTCCTTTGACATCGAGAATTGACCGATGAAGCCTAGCTGAATGCGGAAGAAGGGATCTGGTCCGTATTTTTTACGGGCTTGGTAACCACATATGTGTAGTAGCGCCGCAAACCGATATCTGCCGCCAGCATCTCATCAATTTTTCGCTGATAGGCATCAACCCCTTTGCAGACTAGTTTTAGGAAATAGTCTACGCCGCCGCCGACGGCCCAACATTCCGTGATTTCGTCAATTGCGCCAACAGCTTTTTCAAAGCGCTCAAAATCCTCGGCCCGGTGGCTCGCAAGTTCCACCTGCATGAAAATAATTGCCGGGGAACCAAGCTTGGCGAGTGATAACCGCGCTCCATAACCCTCGATAACACCGGCCTCCTCCAGCCGTTTTAATCGTTCCCAACAAGCCGTTGGAGAGAGATGCACTCTCTCCGCAAGCTGATTTTTTGGGATGCGACCATCCTGCTGCAGGACAGCCAGGATTTTGAGGTCACGGTCGTCAAGTTTGATCATACTCTAGATATACCGATTCTATGCTTTCACGGCAACAACGCCCACAATATCCCCCATGCTGATCAGGCCGGGAAAGTGACGTGCGGCAAAGATGCCGTCCAGCGGGCTGACATACTCCGCAGGATTGCTTCCCGTGCGATCTATATCATATACGCGGGCCAAAACCTGGCCTGTCGTGACGGCCTCGCCGAGCTCCACGCAGAGTTCAAGCAGGCCGGTAGATTCACTGGAAATGAAGCATTGATGATCCGGCATATGGAGTTCGATTGTCTCCTCGACCTCAAGCTCCCCTTTCAGAACCCCGGCATGTCGGAGAAGGTTTTTAACTCCTTTTTTGGCGATGGCAACACTTTCCGCGGTGGCAGAACCGCCGCCGCCGAGTTCAGTAGAAATAAAAATCTTTCCCATATCTTCTGCGGCGCTATCATACATTCCGATCGCGTCAACTTCGAGAAGCATCATCGAAAAAGGCGCATTAAAGGC
>CALEMG010000376.1 GCA_937910835.1 uncultured Alphaproteobacteria bacterium
GCTCAGGAAGTTTCCGGACGTCTACATTCTATCCGATGAAATATACAGTCGCATGACCTATGACGGCGAAGGTCATTGCAGCATGCTGAGCTTCCCCGAATTACGGGATCGACTTATTATTCTGGACGGCTGGTCGAAAACCTACGCGATGACAGGTTGGCGTATGGGCTGGGGCCTCTGGCCGGAAGAACTTGTCCCTCATGCACAACGCCTCTGCGTGAATTTTCATTCTTGCGTCAATGCCGCGGCGCAATTTGCCGGGATAGAGGCATTGAAAGGCGATCAAGGGCCTGTCGATATGATGATGGAGGCGTTCGATGCCCGCCGCAAGCTCATTCACGAACGTCTGAATGCCGCGCCGGGGGTCAGCTGCGTAATGCCAAAGGGAGCGTTCTATGCCTTCCCGAATATTTCCGGAACGGGCCTCAACTCTAGAGAAATGCAGGATCGGCTCCTCAGCGAGAAGGGTGTGGCGGTCATCGCCGGCACCAGTTTCGGCGCCTATGGTGAAGGGTACGTACGTTTTTCCTATGCCAATTCCATTGAGAATATCGAACGCGCCATGGACCGCTTCGATGAATTTCTGAAAGGGCTTTGATTAAAACATGGAGGACAAGCGCCTTACCGATCTGGAGATCAAGCTCATGGAGCAGGGACAGGCTCTCAACGAACTTAGCGATATCGTCAACCGCCAGTGGCAGGAGATTGAACAGCTCAAGCGCAAGCTGACACATGCGCATGACCGCATCGTCACCCTCGAGGAGGCCGCTCCCGCAGCAGAAAATGAAAAGCCACCGCATTACTGAAGGGTTAGTACCCAGCAGAAACCTTGCATTTATACCATTGCATCTATAGAACCGCCTTTTCCTGAAATCTGGGAGTCGAAATGACCGACGAGACAAATAAATCTGACAATGCTGGCAAACCTGAAATAGAGGATGATCCGGTAGTGGACTATATCCTTCAGGCGGTGGAAGCTGGCGGGGATGTAGCGCCTCAGGAAGTTGCCCAGGCAATCGCCAACGATCGCTTAAAGTCGTCCTCGCCGAAGGATGCCTGGCGTAAGTATATGACTGCTGTCCGGCAGCAGGCAATCCACCTCGCCCGCGATGGTCGCTTGCATATAATCCGTAAAGGCAAAATTGCCGACCCGAATGACTTCAAAGGCCTGTATAAATTGCGCAAGGCTTCTAATGATTAATAATTAGTCGTTTGCCTAATTATTAATCGCCTATTTTTTGATCATTCCGAGCTTGCTCGATGTCGTTTCGTCAAAAATCGCAGTTTTTCAGGGCTCATAGGTGCGGCAATTTTACTTCCCAATTCTGGCACGCCTCATGCTATAGATTGGGCATAGACGCACCTTGGACGATATGACATCTATTAGTATGAGACCTGCCTAATGAAAAAAATCGAAGCGATTATTAAGCCGTTCAAACTCGATGAAGTGAAGGAGGCCCTTCATGAAGTCGGTTTACAGGGAATTACCGTAACCGAGGCCAAGGGTTTTGGTCGTCAGAAAGGTCATACGGAACTCTATCGTGGCGCAGAGTATGTAGTGGATTTTCTACCCAAGGTAAAAATCGAGATTGTTCTGGAAGATTCGTTAGTTGAACGGGCTCTTGAAGCCATTCAACAAGCTGCCAGAACCGGACGGATTGGAGATGGCAAAATTTTTGTATCCACCGTTGAGGAGGTTATTCGTATCCGGACGGGCGAAACAGGCCCCGAAGCGATCTGAATACAAGCGCTTCCCGGCCAATCGGTGGCGCCCATAAATATCACCTGAATTGTTAAACAGAGAGACGTAATAATGGCTGCTAATGTTCTTAAAATGATCAAAGAAAATGAAGTCGAATATGTAGATCTTCGTTTTACGGACCCAAAGGGTAAATGGCAGCATCTTGCCATGCATGTGGATGTTGTAGACGAAGACATGTTCGAAGATGGCGTAATGTTTGACGGTTCTTCCATCACAGGCTGGAAAGCTATCAATGAATCTGACATGACACTGATGCCCGACCCAACATCAGCAGTTATGGATCCCTTTGCTGCCCGCCCCACTCTCGTCGTATTTTGTGATATTCACGATCCACTTTCCGGCGAGGGCTATGAGCGTGACCCGCGCTCTGTTGCAAAGCGCGCAGAAGCTTATCTTGCCAGCACAGGTATCGGCGATACTGCTTTCTTCGGCCCGGAAGCCGAGTTCTTCATGTTTGACGATGTGCAGTTTGCCAACGGCAGCCATCACACTTTCTATAAGCTTAGCGATGTGGAAGCTCCGACCATGTCCGGTGAAGAAATTGAAGGCGGTAACTCCGCTCACCGCCCGCGCGTCAAAGGTGGTTATTTCCCGGTACAGCCTGTCGATAGCGGAGCAGACATCCGCAGCGAAATGGTTTCCGTCTGCAAGGAAATGGGACTTTCTGTCGAAAAGCATCATCATGAAGTGGCACCGAGCCAGCATGAGCTTGGCATGAAGTTCAATACCCTTGTTATGGCGGCTGACGAAATGCAGAAGCAGAAGTATGTTGTCCACAATATTGCCCACGCCTATGGCAAGACGGTTACTTTTATGCCGAAACCTGTCTCAGGTGACAATGGTTCAGGTATGCATACTCATATGTCCATCTGGAAAGACGGCAAGCCTACCTTCGCTGGCTCCGGCTATGCTGATCTATCCGAAACGGCGCTCTACTATATCGGTGGCGTGATCAAGCATGCCAAAGCGATCAACGCCTTCACCAATGCAAGCACCAACTCCTACAAGCGTTTGATCCCGGGCTTCGAGGCACCGGTCCTGCTCGCCTACTCTGCGCGCAACCGCTCTGCTTCCTGCCGCATCCCTTACTCCCCGAGCCCGAACGGCAAACGCGTTGAAGTCCGCTTCCCTGACTGTACAGCGAACCCGTATCTCGCTTTCGCAGCAATGATGATGGCCGGTCTTGATGGCATTCAGAACAAGATCCATCCGGGCGATGCCATGGATAAGGATCTTTATGATCTGCCGCCGGAAGAGCTGAAAGACATTCCGACGGTTTGCGGATCACTCCGTGAAGCGCTTGAAGCACTGGACGCAGATCGCGAATTCCTGAAAAAAGGCGGTGTCTTTTCCGACGATATGCTCGATGGCTACATCGCCATGAAGTGGGAAGATGTCTTTAAGTTCGAACATGCACCGCATCCGGTCGAATTCGATATGTATTACAGCGTCTAAGCGCTAAGTCGAACAGAGAAAAAGGCTGCCGGAGAACTGGCAGCCTTTTTTATTTGCGCTGTGGCTAAATCAATTGAGATTAACTTATTCGTCAACCAGCCTTGGTTTCCCATTGTCGTCAATGGCAACGAATATATAGGTGCCCTCGGTCACCTTGATTTCTTCGGGATCCAGTTTACGCGTGACAATAGTTGTCAGTTTCACGGCAACCGACGTTCGCCCTACCCGCTCAATCTCCCCATAAATACTGACGACATCACCAACCTTGATAGGCTGATGGAAAGTCATCGCCTCGACGGCAACAGTTACGGTACGCCCATTCGCCCGCCGCGCGGCAAGAATGCCGCCGGCCATGTCCATTTGTGACAATACCCAGCCACCAAAAATATCGCCATTGTTGTTGCAATCGCTAGGCATTGGCGCTGTGCGGATAACGGGGTCACGGAATTCGGTGGTCATGATCTTTAGGCTTCCTTATCACTGTAAATTAAGAGAATAACTTATACAGATTCAGCCCGCGGGGCGAACATATTTTAATGACCGCAACCATTCAAAAACAGTCAGTGAATTGCCTTAATGTCCGATCTTTTCCAGCAACCTAAATCCGAAAGTGCAGATTATTCCGCTAAAGATATCGAGGTCCTTGAAGGTCTTGAACCGGTCCGCTTGCGGCCCGGCATGTATATCGGCGGCACGGATGAGCGTGCACGCCATCATCTCGCGGCCGAGGTTCTGGATAACTCGATGGATGAGGCCGTCGCCGGTCATGCAACCCGTATCGAAGTCGAGCTGTTCGCCGACGGCTCACTCGGCATTCGGGACAATGGCCGGGGCATCCCCATCGACCGGCATCCGAAGTTCAAGGACAAGTCCGCCCTTGAGGTTATCCTGACGACGCTCCATTCAGGCGGCAAATTCTCTAACAAAGTTTATCACACTGCGGGCGGCTTGCATGGTGTTGGTATTTCCGTTGTGAACGCCCTCTCTGACCGGATGACGGTAGAGGTTGCCCGTGACAAGGAACTCTGGCGGCAGGAATTTTCTAAAGGTGTTCCGATCTCGGCTCTTGAAAAGGTTGGCGCAGCACCAAACCGGCGCGGCACTTCCGTCCAATTTCATCCTGATCCTGAGATATTTGAGACCGGCACTGCCCTTCGCCCGGCGAAACTATATAAGATGGTTCGCTCAAAGGCTTATCTCTTTCGCGGGGTCGAAATCCGCTGGAAATGCGCCGAGGAGCTGATCAAGGATGAAACGCCGGTCGAAGCCACCCTTCATTTTCCAGGCGGCTTGCGAGATTTTCTAAGTGCCTCCCTTGATGGCATCAAATCCGTAACGCAGGAACCTTTTGCGGGCCGCGTCGAGATGGACAATGATCGTGGCCGCGTTGAATGGGCCATTGCCTGGCCGCTGACGAATATGACCTTTCTGAACTCATACTGTAATACGGTACCGACACCCGAAGGCGGCACCCATGAACTCGGCTTTCGCGGCGCGCTTTTACGTGGCCTTAAAGCCTATGGGGAGTTGATCAACAACAAGAAAGCGGCACAGATTACGGCTGAGGATATCCTCTCAGGTGCAACGGCTGTTCTTTCCGTCTTTATCCCCGATCCGCAGTTTCAGGGACAGACAAAGGAAAAACTAACCACCACAGAGGCGAGCCGCCTTGTCGATCTTGCGATTAAGGATCACTTCGATAACTGGCTTGCCGCCGCGCCGGATCAGGCGAATAACCTGCTAGCCTGGGTGATTGAGAAATCCGAAGAACGCCTCCGTCGTCGGCAGGAAAAGGAAACAAGTCGAAAGACTGCGACCAGCCGTCTGCGCCTGCCCGGCAAGCTCGCTGATTGCAGCAAGAGCGGTCGCGACGGTACCGAGATTTTCATCGTCGAGGGCGACAGCGCCGGTGGCTCCGCAAAGCAGGGGCGCGACCGTAAGACACAGGCCATTCTGCCGCTCCGCGGTAAAATCCTCAATGTCGCCTCCGCCACCAATGACAAAATCAAGGCAAACCAGGAATTACGCGATCTGGTACAGGCCCTTGGCTGCGGTCTTCGGGACAAATACAGGAGTGAAGACCTCCGTTATGATAAAGTCATCATTATGACGGATGCCGATGTTGACGGCGCCCATATCGCCTCTCTCCTCATGACGTTCTTTTATCGCGAAATGCGCCAGTTGATTACTGATGGACATTTATACTTGGCGCAGCCGCCGCTTTACCGGCTCTCGCAGGGCGGGAAAACCTTCTACGCAATGGACGACACACATAAAGACAAACTGATGGAAACCGAGTTCAATGGCCGTGGCAAAGTCGATATCAGCCGATTTAAGGGCCTTGGTGAGATGCCACCGGCACAGCTGAAGGAAACGACGATGAACCCGAAAAACCGGGTCCTTCTTAAAGTCGACGTCCCGATGGAGGAATTTGGCGAAACCGCTGATCGCGTCGAAAGCCTGATGGGTAAGCGGCCAGAGCTGCGGTTCTCCTTCATTCAGGAAAATGCCCGCTATGTTGAAGATCTGGACGTTTAAGCGACGACTTACGTCCGTGCAAGCCAGTGGCGCATATACTTACTGGTAAGTTCCGGCTCTTCCATTGTCGGTAGATGACCACAATTCGGAATTTCAACATATTGCGCGGTTGGGATTTCAACGGCCATTTCCCGCTGGATTTTCGCCGGGATTAACTTGTCATCTGCACCGGCCAACACCAAAGTCGGGCAGGTAATAGTCTTCAGCATATCGGTCAGCACAGCACGGTCGAGCAGAGCGCGTTCCTGCCGAAGGAAGGCCTCCTTTCCCACATCTTCGGCCATCTTGAAAATACGCGCGACAAGCTCTTCATCCTCAATACGAGATTCATGGATCAAAATGGGCAGAAGGCTACGGGTCACGCCCTTAAATGCTGATCCCTGCTCCACCAGCTTCATGAAATCAATCCGCTTCTGGCGATCCTCGGGCGTGTCGGCAACGGCACGCGAATCCATGATGGCCAGATGTGTCACCCGTTCCGGTGCCTGTCGCATAATCTCCAGAACGACATAGCCCCCCATCGACAACCCGGCGAGCGCGAAACGCTCCGGCGCGCTTGCCAATATCCGTTCGGCAATAGCCGACATGTTATCGTCCTGTGTATGATCCCCGATAGTGATATCGGCAATATCGGACAGCGCAATCATTTGATCGCGCCACAAATCAGCCGTGCACAAAAGGCCCGGAACAAGAACAAGTGAATGTTTTTCTGTCATTTTTGTGTGCTTTGTTGTATTTTGTTGATGGTTTTCGTTTCTCGGCTGTGCATTTCTTTTACAGATTGGATTTCAGCTTGAGAACCGTTAACTTTAAAATACAGCAAATTTAGTGTAAAACTCCTGTCGCAGGCCCGGTTTTACTGGGAAAATCGCAGGAAACATTTGACAGAATGCGCTAATTCACTAGATTGCGCACAGTTTTAAGATGATTTTATTTTTTTACGAACGGTAGTTCTCTTTATATGAAATTTGTAGATCTCGGCCTTAGCTCCGAAGTGTTGAAAGCGGTTGAGGAAACCGGTTACGAAAGCCCGACGCCTATTCAGGAAAAAGCCATTCCCTACGTATTAATGGGGCGTGATGTTCTGGGTACAGCGCAAACCGGCACCGGCAAGACCGCAAGTTTCACCCTGCCGATGATTGATATTCTCGCTTCCGGTCAGGCGAAGGCGCGGATGCCGCGCTCCCTGATCCTAGAGCCCACGCGGGAACTGGCGGCCCAGGTCGCCGATAATTTCGAAAATTACGGCAAATACAGCCGGCTTTCCATGGCGCTCCTGATCGGCGGCATGTCTTTCGCGGATCAGGATGCCAAGCTCGACAAAGGGGTTGATGTTCTGATTGCAACGCCGGGCCGCCTCCTCGATCATGTAGAGCGCGGGAAGGTTCTTCTCAACGGCGTAAAGACCCTGGTGATTGACGAAGCCGACCGGATGATGGACATGGGATTTATCCCGGATGTAGAGCGGATCGTTTCCTTGTTGCCGCCCTTGCGCCAGACCCTCTTCTTCTCGGCTACCATGTCAAAGGAAATGAGAAAGCTTGCGGATAAGTTTCTGCTTAATCCGAAGGAAGTTGCTGTCTCTCCGCCGACATCAACGGCCGCAACAGTCACGCAAGGACTGGTGATGGTCCAAAGGGCCGAAAAACGCCCCGCTTTGCGCAAACTTCTGAAACAAGAAGAAGTAAAAAACGCCTTCATCTTCTGCAATCGCAAGAAAGATGTCGATATACTTCTGGGCTCGCTCATCAAGCACGGCTTTAATGCCGGTGCATTGCACGGCGATATGAGCCAGAGCCATCGCATGGAAACGCTTGAGAAGTTTAAAAGCGACGAGATTAAACTGCTCGTATGCTCCGATGTTGCCGCCCGCGGCATCGATGTTAGTTCCGTCAGCCATGTGTTCAACTTCGATGTCCCGACCCATGCGGAAGACTATATTCACCGGATCGGGCGGACAGGCCGCGCAGGGCAAGAAGGCCATGCCTATACACTTGTCACGAAAAGCGAAACCAAATACCTGGACGGCGTCCAAAAACTGGTTGGCCGCGAAATCCCAATAATATCACTCGACGGGATGGATGAAATCGCTGAAGAAGGCGCCGCAATAGCGGAACGAGAAAAAGAATCAAACCGTGGCACAAAGAAAGGCCGACGGCGTGCAAATGACGACGCCCCCTCTGCCAGATCCCCGCGCAAAAGCGCCTCCCGAGGCGATCCGAAACCTTCAAAAAAACCTGAGGAAAGCAGCGCCAGCGCTCAGGGCGAAAAAACTAAAAACCGGAAGCCCCGCCGTTCGCGGCAGGCAAATGACGATCAGGATACGCCCGTCATCGGACTCGGCGACAATATCCCGGCCTTCTTCAAAATTCCGTTGCGAAAGACGGCACAGAAATAATCTAGCCCAAGCTGTAGGCTTCCTAAAAAGGGAAGCCTTTTTTGTTTCCTTAAGTCCGCAGAATTTGTAGTATTCAGCAATTTCTACAAGCCAGAACATGGGTAGTTATAGCGCCGCGGGAAAGGTAGCTTCTCTTGAAAACGATATTTATCATGGTGAAATGCGATCTCGGCAAGGCATATGATGTCGCCGCGAAGGCTATTGAAAATGTTGAGCATGTCTCAGAAGTCTACTCCATTTCAGGCCAATACGACCTGATGATGAAGTGCTATCTCGATGACGATCAGGACATCGGGCATTTCGTTAATGGGCAGATTCAGTCTCTGCCCGGCATCAAAGATACCTTCACCATGATCACGTTCAAGGCTTTCAGCTAGCCCTCTCAAGGTCCCTAAGACACGACGCCAGAAAACATTTCATTTGCGCGCGCCCTAAAATTACTTAATCTAAGGATCGCTTTAGGGAGTGGAGCGGGACACCCGCTTCTGAGACTGTACAGGGAGACTTCATTGTGAAAAAGAAACTTATCAGCCTGGTTTCTGCGGCCGCCATGATGGCCGCGCCAGCCATGGCTAACGCCGCAGATGCCGTCAAAATCGGATTTGTAACTACCTTGACCACCGGCGCTGGCGCAATCGGTAAAGACATGCGCGAGGCGGTGGACCTCGCCGTTATTCATCTTGGCGGCAAGATGGCTGGACGCGACATTGACGTCATTTATGAAGACGACGGCTTCAAGCCGGAAATCGGCAAGCAAAAGACCGACAAACTTGTTAAGAAAGACAAGGTCGACTTTATCGCCGGCTACATCTGGAGCCATGTTCTGATGGCATCCTACAAGAGTGCCGTCAACAGCGGAACTTTTCTGATCAGCTCCAACGCGGGACCAAGCGCACTCGCAGGCAAGCTCTGCCATGAGAATTTCTTTTCGACTTCCTGGCAGAATGATCAAACACCAATGGCGATGGGCGAAGTGCTGAACCAACGCGGGATCAAGAAACTCTATATTATGGCCCCCAACTACGCGGCAGGCAAAAATATGGTGACCGGCGTTGAACGCACCTTCAAGGGCGAGATCGTTGGTAAGGATATGACAAAATTCCCGGCGCAGCTCGACTTCTCCGCGGAACTTGCCAAGGTTCGCGCCGCCAAGCCGGATGCACTTTTCGTCTTCTACCCCGGCAAGCACGGTGCGCAGTTTATGGCGCAATATGCACAGGCCGATCTTGCCTCCTCGGTCCCGCTCTATACGACCTTCACAATCGACTCCATCAGCCTGCCCCGTGTGGGCGAACAGGCCGAAGGTAGCCTCATGACGATGTTCTGGTCACCGGACCTCGACACGCCGGCTAACAAGAGATTTGTCGGCGATTTCACGGCAAAATACGGCCATTATCCGAGCCATTATGCGGCGCAGTCCTATGACTCGATCATGCTGATCAATAGCGCGGTTGAAAAGGTTAAGGGTGACTTGAGTGACCGTGACGCCGTTCGGGCCGCGATGAAGGCCGCCGAATTTGAGAGTGTTCGCGGGAAGCTGAAGTTCGGCAATAACCATATCCCAATCCAGAATTTCTATCTGCGGCAGGTCGTCAAGGATGATAAGGGACAATACACAACAAAGATTGTTTCCACCGTCTATGAAGACCATCAGGATACATATGCCAAAGAATGCAAAATGAAGTAAACTCATCTGCATTTCACAACCCTGAAAAAGGTGCGTAAGCCGGACGGGACTACGCACTTTTTTCACACCCAACACAAGATTTCACGGTAAGGCATATCGATGAACTGGTTACTCCTGCTGGAACAGATATTGAACGGATTCCAGCTTGGCCTGCTCCTCTTTTTGTTAGCGGCGGGTCTGACGCTCGTCTTCGGTATTATGGATATGGTGAATCTTGCCCACGGCTCGCTTTATATGATGGGGGCATATTTCTGCGCGACCTTCACAGGATGGACCGGATCCTTCCTGATTGGCGCCCTCCTCACCTTGCCTGCGGTCTTCCTCCTTGGTGTTGTTGTTGAGGTGGTCGCGCTTCGAACCCTCTACGCCCGCGACCATCTCGATCAGGTCATGGCGACCTTCGGTCTCATCCTCTTCTTCAACGAAGCAACCCGCTTGATCTGGGGCCCGATAGGGTTGGTCATCCCGCTCCCGGAATTTCTGAACCAAACGGTGGAGATTATTCCCGGTGCGCCCTACCCCGCCTTCCGCCTCGCGATCATACTCGTCGGATTTCTGATCGCCGGGCTTCTTTATGTCATCGTGTCGCGGACGAAGCTCGGCATGCTGATCCGTGCGGGGGCGAGCAATCGCGATATGATCGGCGCGCTGGGGATCAATATCCGCCTCCTCTTTACGCTCGTCTTTGGCCTCGGGGCGGCGCTTGCCGGCCGTGCTGGATTGATGGCTGGGCCTATTCTCTCGGTTGAGATCGGCATGGGCGAAAGCATCCTGATCCTGACACTGGTTGTCATCGTGATTGGCGGCATCGGCTCCATCAAGGGGGCGTTCATCGCGGCCATCCTGATCGGCCTGATCGATACGGTCGGCCGGTCGTTCCTGCCGGAGATACTGGATCTGGTACTTCCCTCCCAGACAGCGGCGACGGCTGCTCCGGCCATTTCCTCGATGATGATATATCTGCTGATGGCGCTGGTTCTCGCGATCAAGCCGCAAGGTCTCTTCCCGCCGAAGGGAGTTGGCAGATGAGCATATCGCCCCGTCTACTGATAAATTCGGCCCTTCTCATTTTTCTGGCCGCCCTGCCTTTCCTGACTGACTGGGCCGGAGACAGTTTTTATACCGGACTAGTGGCGCGTATCCTTATCCTTGCGATCGCGGCCCTCAGCCTCAATCTGCTGATTGGTTATGGCGGCATGGTGAGCTTCGGACACGCCGCCTATATCGGTGTCGGTGCCTATGTGGTCGGCATTGGTGCCTTCCACGCGTTCGAGGATGGCATCGACTGGATGCTGAACGGTTATATCCAGCTTGTCATTGCGCTGCTTGGTTCAGCGTTTATTGCGCTCATAATCGGTGCGATCAGCCTCCGTACCCGGGGGGTCTATTTTATTATGATCACCATGGCTTTTTCCCAGATGCTCTATTTCACGGCGGTCGGGGTTGAAACCTATGGTGCGGATGACGGCCTCTCGATCTACTCCCGCAGTGACATGCTGGGCCTGATCGATTTGAATGACGAGAAAAGCCTCTATTACCTGATTTTTATCTCCCTACTGGTCGTGCTGTACCTGATGCACCGGCTGGTCGGCTCGGCCTTTGGAAATGTCATTCGCGGGAGCAAGTCGAACGAGGCCCGCATGCGGGCTATCGGCTTTTCACCCTATAAATACCGCCTGACGGCCTTTGTCATTGCGGGTGCCATTGCCGGCTATGCGGGCTTTCTTATGGCAAACCTGAATGATTTCGTCAGTCCCGATGTCATGCATTGGACACGTTCGGGCGATCTGATCATCATGATCCTTCTCGGCGGCATGGCGAGCCTGTTCGGTCCCCTTTACGGCGCCCTCGCCTTCCTGATGCTCGAGGAGATGCTCTCCTCCATCCCGCTGACCATTGGCGGGCTCCACGTCGGTGAGTATTGGCAATTGATATTCGGGCCCCTCTTGATATTGATCGTACTCTATGCACGGAACGGCGTGGACAGTTTCCTCCCCGGCGCAAGGAAAAACTCATGACTACGCGAGATCTGTTAGTCATCAAGAATCTGGTGAAGCGGTATGATGGCCTTCTCGCCACCGACGATCTGTCCCTGACCGTGCGAGAGGGGGAGCTACATGCCATTATCGGCCCGAATGGCGCTGGCAAGACCACCCTGATCAAGCAGCTCACCGGCGAAATCCCGTCGGATGGCGGCCAAGTTACATTTGCCGGCCAAAATCTCAAGCGTCTGTCAGAGCCTGAACGCTCCCATATCGGGCTTGCGCGATCATTCCAGATTACCTCTCTCTTTCAGGATTTCACGGTTCTTGAAAATGTGTGCCTCGCTGTTCAGGCTCACAGCGGACACTCTTTCCGTTTCTGGAAAAAAATCAACGATGACACAACGCTGACAGAACCTGCACTGGATATCCTCCGTCAGATGGGGCTTGAGCCGCGCGCCTATATCGCGACCTCCTCCCTCAGTCACGGAGAACAGCGGCAGCTAGAGATCGCGGTGGCATTGGCGACTAAGCCCAAGCTATTGTTGCTTGACGAACCCATGGCCGGTATGTCCCAGGAGGACAGCGAGAAGCTGGTTGAGCGACTGAATGAATTGAAACAGCGCTATACCATCCTTCTGATCGAGCATGATATGGATGCTGTCTTCAGCCTGGCGGACCGGATCAGCGTCCTTGTCTATGGTCGCGCCATCGCTACCGGAACACCCGATGAAATCCGCAACAATGAAGATGTCCGACAGGCCTATCTTGGGGAGGAAGCTTAAGGATGTTGGAAGTAAACGCCATAGACAGTTTCTACGGCCAGAGCCAGGTGCTGTTCAACATGTCCCTGGCCGTAAAGGACGGTGAAGTCGTCACCCTGATGGGCAGGAACGGTATGGGCAAAACCACCACCATTCGGTCGATCATGGGGCTGACACCGGCCCGGCATGGAAGCATCCGGTTCAGGAATAAGGAAATCACCTCCCATTCGCCCTACCGTATTGCCCGATTGGGCATTGGCCTCGTGCCGGAAGGCCGCCTGATATCACCAAATTTGAGTGTGGAAGAGAACCTTGTCGCCACAGCAAACGCCGGGCCCAGCGGTGCGGGGCGGTGGGATCTTGATGCCATCTGGGCGATGTTTCCAAGACTCCGCGAACGAAAAAGCAGCATGGGAAATCAGATTTCCGGCGGGGAGCAGCAGATGCTCGCCATCGCACGCGCGCTGATGACAAATCCCGAACTTCTGCTACTGGATGAAGCAACCGAAGGGCTTGCTCCTCTCATCCGTCAAGAAATCTGGGGTTGCCTGCGTAACCTGAAAGAGGAAGGGCAGTCCATTTTAGTGATCGATAAAAATATCCAGGCTCTCACTGAAATTGCGGACAGACATTATATCATCGAGAAAGGCTCCGTCGTCTGGGAGGGAACCTCTCGCATGCTGCTTAAAGATCAGATGGTAAAGCGTCAGTATCTGGGCGTCTAAAACAATTTTCAATAGTATTTGCCATTATAAATCACTAATATAAAAAAAATTCCTGCGTTATTAGTTAATTATATTTACAACTCTCAATATTTTTTTTAATTATACGTCGCTAAAATATTTTTATACTAACGATCTGCCATCCATGAGAAAGACCGCAAATAATTTGGAGGCTCGATGCTTTGGCTATGACGGAAGATTATCAGAATACGCGTGTTGTGGCCAAGAAGACGTTGGCTCTGATTGAAGAACGGGGTATCCGGCCTACACCGCATAACTATGCAATCTGGTTCGAATATTTACAGGAAGCAAACCCGGATTTGACTCGTGCGGTCAATGAACTGATGGCGAAGAACGGCAAATATTCAGAGAAAATGGGTATTGAGCTTTTCAACCGCTTCTTTACGCGCGACCGTGAAGGTCGGATCATCCAGGAAACTAATCGCCTCGTCCAAAAATCAATGGATAATGTTATGGGTGATTTGAAAAGAACGACTGCGGATTTTTCCTCATATGGCGAACAGTTAAATAATTTCGCCGTCAATGCGGAGGGGATGAGCCAGCAGGATTTGCAGAATATGATCGACGAAATCGTCGACCAGACGAACTCCATGTCTGACAACAGCTCACAACTCCAGAATGGGCTGGATAACGCCTCGCGCGAAATTGCCGATTTAAAACGACGGCTTCAATATGTGCAGAAAGAAGCCTATACCGATTCCCTGACCGGCATCCCAAATCGCAAGAGCTTTGATACTGTTCTCTCGAAAGAAGTAGCAACAGCGCGAGAGAAGCAATCAGGCTTGTGCCTGGTGATGGCCGACATCGACCATTTTAAACAATTCAATGACCTCCATGGCCACACATTCGGCGATCAGGTTATCAAGCTTGTTGCTAACACATTGGCAAAGGGCATAGAGAAAAATGCCACTGCGGCTAGATACGGTGGAGAAGAGTTCAGCGTTATCCTTCCCGCAATCGACCTTGCAGACGCCGTTAATACCGCTAATGATCTTCGAATGGCCATTGCAGCAAAAAAGCTGGTTGAAAGATCAACAAAGAAGGATGTCGGAAGGATCACCATGTCATTCGGCGTTACGACATACGCCCATCCGGAAGATTCAATGGCCTTCATCAATCGCGCTGACCAGGCTCTCTATTCCGCAAAAAAAGCGGGCCGAAACTGCGTGAAGCATCTTCAGCCCAGCACCGTTTAAGATATTCAACATAAAGCCATAGGCGCTGCTGGCATTTATACGGCCTTGCGAATCCTCCGGCTGCCATATTTTTTACCACCACAGAAAAACCTGTTCTCCCCATTGCTATTCGATTAATCTTGTCGGATAAACACACTTAAAAATAACAACAACGCGCGGGGATCAGATGACATACGCAACGATCAAATTCGATATTAAAGACGGCGTTGCCGGAATAACGCTGAACCGTCCCGATAAGCTCAACTCATTCAGCGACGAAATGCATGAGGAACTTCGCTCGATCATGCCTCTCCTTGAGGGCGATGAGGTCCGTGCAGTCCTGATTACCGGTGAAGGCAGGGCCTTTGGTGCCGGCGCTGATCTTTCATCGAGCAGCGCCTCTGGCGGAGGAGCTCTCGATGCGGGGGAAACGCTGGAGAAAAACTACAATCCACTGATCATGTTTGTACGGAACCTGAACAAACCTGTCATCGCGGCCGTCAACGGTATTGCCGCTGGCGCAAGCATGAGCCTCGCGCTCTCCTGCGATATCGTGCTCGCCGCCAAGTCCGCCTATTTCCTGCAGGCCTTCTGCCATATTGGGCTGGTGCCGGATGCAGGTAGCACCTATTTCCTGCCCCGCCTTGTTGGATCAGGCAAGGCGATGGGCCTGGCCATGCTGGGCGATAAGCTCCCCGCCGAGGAGGCGGAGAAAATGGGCATGATCTGGAAAACCTATAACGATGACGAGTTGATGCCCGCCGCAGAGGCGCTTGCAGCTAAACTCGCTGCCGGCCCAACGATGGGGTACGCCTATATCAAACAGGCGATGAACGCGAGCCTTGTAAACGACCTAGAGGAACAGTTGGGGGTCGAGCGGGATCTGCAGCAAAAAGCGAGCGCTACGGAAGACTTCTACGAAGGTGTCTCCGCCTTTCTGGGTAAACGGAAAGCCAACTTCAAGGGCCGCTAAAATGTCCGGAAATGACGGAGTGAGCGCCGAGGATATTGCCAAAACGGTTGGCGAAACCATGTACCGCAAGGACACGGCTGCGCAGCATATTGGCATCGCGTTGAAAGAAATCGCTCCAGGGCGGGCCGTGATGACAATGCGGGTAGTGGATTATATGCTGAACGGTCATCATATCTGCCATGGCGGGTATATTTTTACGCTCGCCGATACTGCCTTTGCCTATGCCTGCAATAGCTATAACCAGAATACCGTCGCACAGGCCGCCCAGATCAATTTCATCCAGCCAACGCCATTGAATACGCTTTTGACGGCAACGGCGACGGAAAGTGCGCGGACCGGCCGAACCGGACTATATGATATCACTGTTCATGACGAGAACGGTGAAACCGTAGCCTTTTTCCGCGGCAACTCCCACACCATCAAGGGACAGATGATTCCAGGCCTTAATGAAAGAGAAGAAGAATGAAAAACGCCTATATTTGTGATGCCGTTAGAACTCCGATTGGCCGTTATGGCGGTAGCTTGTCTGCTGTTCGCACCGACGACTTGGGTGCCATTCCAATCAAGGCTCTGATGGAACGCAATCCCTCCATCAATTGGGAAAAGGTCGATGACGTGATATACGGCAACGCCAATCAGGCCGGAGAAGACAACCGCAATGTCGCCCGGATGAGCGCTCTGCTCGCCGGACTACCTGAAAGCGTCGGCGGCGCCACAATCAACCGCCTTTGCGGTTCCGGCATGGACGCCACAGCATCGATTGCGCGACAGATCATGACGGGAGAGGCCAACCTCGGTATTTCCGGCGGCGTTGAAAGCATGAGCCGCGCCCCCTTCGTGATGGGCAAGGCAACAACGCCCTTCTCCCGCAATGCAGAGATTTTTGATACCACCATTGGCTGGCGCTTCGTGAACAAGAAGATGAAAGAGCAGTATGGTATTGATTCTATGCCGGAAACGGCGGAAAACGTCGCGGAGGACTATCAGGTCCGGCGGGAAGACCAGGATATGTTCGCCTTGCGCAGTCAGGAAAAAGCCGCAGCCGCGCAAGCCAATGGCTCCTTCAACGATGAGATCATTCCGGTAGAAATCCCGCAACGCAAGGGCGACCCGGTCATTGTCGATAAGGATGAGCACCCCCGCGCAACCAGCATCGAAAAGCTCGCCGCACTAAAGGCCCCGTTCCGGGCGGGCGGTTCCGTCACAGCGGGCAACGCCTCCGGTGTGAATGACGGGGCCTGCGCCATCCTGCTCGCCTCCGACGAGGCGATAAAGGAATATGGCCTGACCGCCAAGGCGCGCATTCTCGGCGCGGCCACCGCAGGCGTGCCACCTCGGATCATGGGGATCGGCCCTGCTCCGGCCAGCCAGAAATTGCTGTCTCGTCTTGGGCTTACCATTGATGACATGGATGTAATTGAACTGAACGAAGCCTTCGCCGCGCAAGGCCTTGCCGTCACACGGGAATTAGGACTGGAAGATGATGATCCGCGCGTCAACCCTTTGGGCGGTGCCATTGCACTCGGCCATCCGCTTGGAATGTCCGGAGCACGGCTGCTCACCACCGCGATGTATCAGCTACATCGTACAGGTGGCAGATATGCGCTCTGCACAATGTGCATCGGTGTTGGTCAGGGGATCGCCACGGTGATCGAAAGAGTATAACATAAGAGGGAGAGACATGCGCCTGAGCCCACCGTCGCAGGACGAACTTGATCCGATCGAGATTGCCAGCCGAGATGAAATCACGGCCCTGCAACTGGACCGTCTCAAAAGGAGTTTGGCGCATGCCTACCAGAATGTTCCACTCTTTCGCGAGCGCTTCGATGCAGCTGGCGTTCACCCTGATGGGGTAAACTCCCTCGAAGATCTGGCGAACTTTCCTTTCTGCAAGAAGCAGGATCTGCGGGACAACTATCCGTTCGGCATGTTTGCCGTCCCGAAATCTGATATTGTCCGGCTCCATGCTTCTTCCGGCACGACCGGCCGCGCAACCGTTGTCGGCTATACACAGACAGATATCGATAACTGGTCGAACCTTGTCGCCCGCTCCATCCGCGCAAGTGGCGGCCGTAGGGAGCATACCGTTCATGTCACCTATGGCTACGGCCTTTTTACCGGCGGGCTTGGTGCGCATTATGGGGCCGAGCGGCTCGGCTGTACTGTCGTTCCCATGTCAGGCGGCCAGACCGAGCGTCAGGTCCAGATCATCAATGATTTCGGCGCCGATATCATCATGGTCACCCCGTCCTACATGATGGCAATCGCCGAGGAATTTGAGCGCCAGGGCCTCGACCCCCGCAAATCACCGCTGAAGGCAGGTATCTTCGGGGCCGAGCCTTGGAGTGAGGCCATGCGCAGCGAGATTGAGGACCGCTTCGATATCGATGCACTCGATATCTATGGCCTGTCGGAAGTGATGGGCCCCGGTGTTGCCAGTGAATGCATCGAGACCAAGGATGGCCCGGGCATCTGGGAGGACCATTTCTACCCTGAAATTATCAACCCCGAAACCGGCGAAGTCTTGCCTGACGGCGAAAAAGGGGAGCTTGTCTTTACGACCCTCACCAAGGAGGCCTTCCCTGTCATTCGCTACCGCACCGGCGACCTCTCACGCCTGTTGCCGGGTACGGCACGCTCCATGCGACGGATGGAAAAAATTACCGGACGCACGGACGATATGCTGATCATTCGCGGGGTTAATCTCTTCCCTTCCCAAATCGAGGAACTGGTGGTGCAGACCGAGGGACTATCCGCCCATTATGTACTGGAAGTTCATCGCGACGGTGCCCTCGACAGCCTCACCATCCGTGTTGAGCATGCCCTTTCTGGTGCCGCGAGTGCCCCGGATACCGCCGGGAAGCTGCGCAACCGGATCAAGGGCGTCCTTGGCGTCAGCGCCGTCATTGATATCTGCGAACCCGGCTCAATCGAACGCTCCCTTGGCAAGGCAAAGCGGGTCATCGACCACAGAAAAGCATAAGAGCGGCACATGACGAGCAGTTTTCAAGGCTTTCCGAAAGATTTTTTGCGCTTTTACGCAGAGCTGATCGAGAATAACAATCGCGACTGGTTCGGGAAAAACAAACAGCGCTATAAGGATGTCGTTGTCTATCCGATGTGTGATTTCATCGAGGCAATGGCGCCACGACTGGAAGCCATCGCGCCGATGTATGTCGCTGATCCGCGCCCCAATGGCGGCTCCATGTTCCGGATTTACCGCGACGTGCGATTTTCTCGCGACCCAAAGCCGTATAAGGAGCATGCCGCCTGCCAGTTCAGACATCAGGCCGGGCGGGACGCCCATGCACCGGGCTACTATGTTCATCTTGCCTTGGACGGAGTGCGTTTCGGTGGCGGCATTTATCTCCCCCCTGCCCCCATCCTTACCAAGATCCGCCATGCCATCGATGAGAAAGATGCGAACTGGAATGCCATCAAAAGCGACCCGGATTTCAATACAACATTCACCGACGGAATCCGCGGGGATGGCCTCAAACGTGCGCCCAAGGGCTTTCCCATTGATCATCCGCAAATCGAGGATTTGCGGCGCAAAACTCTCTTTGTAATGAAACCCCTCGCGGACATTAAAACAATCACAACCCCGGGTTTTGTCGATGAAGTCGACGATGCTTTTCAAAAGGCAACGCCCTTCATGCGCTTCCTAACCAACGCGGTTGAGCTTCCTTTCTAACAGCGATTTTAGCGCCTCCGCGATTAACTTTCTTTTAAGACAATTTTTCTAAAATTAACGGCAAGTTGATTAACCGGCACCGCTTAAGGATGACTGCCATGATGAATATCATTGAATTGCACCCCGATACGACAATCGATCTTTATAGTACGGCGCACGACCTGATTGCCCATCAGGGAGAGAATGCCGTTGACATGCTGACAGCGGAGGCAGATGCCCTGCGTCGGAATGACCAAGCCGAAGAAGACCTCTATGCCTGCATTGAGCTGATGCGCGTTGTGAATGAACTCATCGACATGGAAGTTGGCGGCCCGATACATTAATCGCACACGATAAAACGTTAAAAAAGGCGGCACTTAAAATGCCGCCTTTTTTGTTCTGTCTGGATCAGATAATCAGCTTTGCAGCACCACTCGACCGACGACCTTTCCGGCGCGCAGATCTTCAAGGGTGTTATACGCCTCCTTCATCGGGCGTGGCGTGATGGCAAGCTCATTCAGTTTGCCAGCCTTAGCCAGTTCCATCAGTTCCTGCATCTCCCGAAGGTTTCCGACATAGCTTCCTTCCACCGAAATGGCCTTGAACGGGACCATCGGAAGTGGCTTGGAAAGGCCCCCGCCAAGGCGGCCCCCGATGCCAGGATTACCGCATTTGGTGAGCACTTTGGCCCCGAAGGCCGCGCTGCTTTCCGCACCAACAAAATCGATGGTCGCGTTGACACCACCACCGGTCATCCCCATAAAGCTTTTAAAGGCCGCCGGATCAGAAGGATCGATTGCCTCAACGGCACCCGCTTCCAGGCCGGCTTTGCGTTTTTCAGGATCAATATCGGCCACATAGATTTCGGCATCCGTCACGGATTTGGCAATGGCCATTCCCGCAAGACCAACACCGCCTGCCCCAATGATCAGGAGTTTTCCGCCATCGGCGCGCGACTTCACCTTCTGAAGCGCGCTATAGGCCGTGAGCCCCGAGCAGGTATAGGTACAGGCCAGTTCCTTCGGCAGAGATCCGTAGTCCAGCAGATACCGCGAATGCGGTACCAGCAGGGTGTCGGAATAGCCACCGGCCACATCAATCCCGAGCTGACGGGGGCGATTACAGAGCTGCTCCTCCCCCGAGGCGCAGATAGAGCACTGACCGCAACCGATCCAGGGATAAACAACCCGTTTGTCCCCGACTTTTACATCCGTGACATTCTCGCCAACGGCCGTAACCGTTCCAACGATTTCGTGACCAAGGGTATGGGGTAGCTCCCGCCCTCCCCGGATATCGAGTTTTTTGTTATTACCGAGGTCGAAATACCCTTCCCAGATGTGAATATCGCTGTGACAGACACCGCAAGCAGTCACATCCATCAACACTTCATCGCCACTTATGCTTGGCGCCTCGCTGGTATTTTCCACCAGCGGGGCTCCATATTCCTCAAATTGATAGCTTTTCATTTTTCTCTCCCTGTTTTCTTGAAACTCAGCGATCAGCCAATATTGATCCAGGTTGTTTTCAACTGAGTATATTTTTCAAGAGCATGGAGGGAGCGGTCGCGGCCACTGCCGGACTGCTTGTAACCGCCAAATGGCGTAGACATATCAACGTCGTCATAGGTGTTGACCCAGACTGTACCCGCCCTGAGCGATTGCGCGAGCTGATGCGCCTTGGAGATATCCCGTGTCCAGACGGAGGCGGCCAGGCCATAAATGGTGTCGTTGGCGATATTAATCCCCTCTTCCATATCCTTAAAGGTAATGGTGCTGACGACCGGGCCGAAGATTTCTTCCTGCGCAATGGTCATATCGTTGGAGACATTATCGAAAATTGTTGGCTCAATATAAAAGCCGCCGGTTTCCTGCAATACCTGGTTGCCGCCATAGAAGAGCTTAGCCCCTTCTTCCTGACCTTTATTAATGTAACCCATCACACGCTCGGTTTGGGTCTTATCAACCATGGCACCGACGACTGCTTTCGGGCTCAACGGATCGACTGGCTGCAGGGTCTTGGCGACACCGGCAATCTTCTCGACCAGTTCATCCTTGATGCTGTCCTGAACGACGACACGGGATGCGGCCGTGCAAACCTCTCCCTGGTTAAAGAAAACGCCCATGGCAATCTTCTTCGCGGCAAGGTCAAGGTCGGCATCCGCCATCACAATGCTCGGGCTTTTGCCGCCGCATTCAAGGCCGACAGCTTTCAGGTTGCTTTCCCCGGAGTAGCGCATAAAGAGTTTACCAACCTCGGTTGAGCCCGTGAATGCCAGCGCATCGACATCCATATGACGGCCGAGCGCCTGCCCGGCGGTTTCGCCAAACCCGGAAACGACATTAAAGACACCTTCCGGAATGCCTGCCTCGACCGCAAGTTCCGCAACTCTCAGCGCAGTAAGCGGAGATTGCTCCTCTGGCTTCAGCACAACGCTGTTACCCGCCGCAAGTGCCGGTGCGAATTTCCAAGATCCCATCAGCAACGGGAAGTTCCAAGGAACAACACAGGCAACAACACCAATTGGCTCGCGCGTGATTAGCGCGATGGAGCGACGGCGATCCGTCGGCGCAACCTCATCATAAACCTTGTCAATTGCCTCGGCATACCAGGAGATACAGCCCGCAGAACCCGGAATATCAACGGCGCCCGCCCATTTAACAGGCTTGCCCATATCAAGGCACTCGAGCAGCGCGAGCTCTTCCTTGTTCTTCATAATCAGGCCGGCAAATTTCTGCAGGACTGATTTACGCTTCGCCGGCGCAGCCCGAGACCAGGCACCGGAGTTGAAGGCCGCACGCGCAGCTGCCACTGCGCGGTTGACATCTTCAACGTCACAGGCGGCGACCTGCGTCAGCACGCGTCCATCTAAGGGGCTGATACAATCGAATGTTTTGCCGGATGCGGCGTCAACATACTGGCCGTTGATGAAGGCCTTATTGCGAATAGAGATCTGGCTTTCGAGTTTTTCCCAGTCTTCACGTGTGGGGGCGGGTGCTGCGGACATGCTATTTCCTCTTTTATCTTATTGATGTCAGACATGATTTAATTTTGGCACGAGCATAAACAATGCTCTGCTATCGTGAAAGAGTTAGTTTACGCGACAAAGAAGTTTTTACCTGTCATTTTTTTGGTGAGACGCTCCTGACTTTTGTTGCAACGTAATGTATAACTCTTTTTTACTAAATCCAATTATCATTAATAGGATAAGTTTATGGTGCCGGGAAATATCAATCTGACCCAGCTTCAGACCTTTCTCTGGGTTGCCTCTTTACATAGTTTCCGCAAAACGGCGGAGAAAATGAGCACAACGCAACCAGCAATTTCCGCCCGGATAGCCCGATTGGAAGAAACGCTAGGTGTTCGGCTGTTCGAACGTGAAACGAGTTTTATCCGGCTGACGGCCAAGGGCGTAGAACTCCTCCCCTATGCGGAAAAGCTGCTCATGACATCCGCGCAACTCGTCGACCGCCTCAGCCAGGAAGAAAACCTCTCCGGCGTTTTACGTCTGGGCGTTTCGGAGACAATTGTTCATACTTGGCTCTCGGAATTT
>CALEMG010000377.1 GCA_937910835.1 uncultured Alphaproteobacteria bacterium
TTTTGCCGCTGATAATAAGTGTCAATGTCCGCCCCGGTGTGCGCTATTCGCCGAAAGTGTCCTGGTTCAAGACAACGGCGAATAACCAGACGGTTTCGGCTCTTGCCCCAACGTTCAAGGCGGACCTCTCCGAAGGAGCCTGCTTCAATGACTGCCGGGTCGAGGTGACGGCCGCCTGAAATCCCAAGGAGATGACATGAGTGACGGGCAACGGAAACAGCTTCACGCGACGGGTGGCTGCCTCTGCGGCGGTATCCGTTTTGAGATTTATCAGCCGTTGCGCCCCGTCGTCATCTGCCATTGTAAGCAATGCCGCCAGACGGCAGGCTATATGAACGGTTTTACGGTGACGCTTCCGGAAAATCTGGTCTTCACCAAGGACGATACTTTGACTTGGTATGAGTCATCGGACGAGGCGAAGCGCGGATTCTGTAATAAATGTGGTTCCAGCATTTTCTGGACCTATAAGTCCGGAGGCAATATCGGCGTTGCGCCGGGCTCCCTCGATGAACCAACAGGGCTTAGAACGGCTATGCATATCTTCACCGAATTTGCCGGGGATTATTACGAAATCACCGACGGGTTACTCCAACGACCGGGACAGCGTTACCCCGATGACATTCTGGAGCCGGATTGAAATACCGCTGGCCATCACACTCTGGATTCCGTTAAAAAACAGACTGTTCAACGGATGGGAATAAGATGGTTCAGGACGCGCGGGAATTTCTAGTAGAGCTATTTGAGGTGGCGGTTGCCGCCGCGGATCCGCGTAAGACCCTTGTCCGTCATCTGCCTCCCGCGCCAAAGGGCCGCACGGTTGTTATCGGGGCGGGCAAGGCCGCCGCCTCCATGGCGAAGGCAGTGGAGGATAATTGGCAGGGCCCGCTCGATGGCCTCGTCATCACCCGATATGAGCATGGTCTGCCGCTGACGAAAATCAAGGTGGTGGAGGCGGGGCACCCAGTCCCTGACGCAGAAGGCGCCAAAGCCGCCGATGATATTCTCCGCTTGCTTGACGGCCTTGACGAAGACGATCTTGTGCTCTGTCTGATTTCGGGTGGTGGTTCTTCGCTGCTTGCCAAACCAGGCGACGGGATCACGCTCGACGAAAAGAAAGCTGTCACAATGGCGTTGCTTGCCTCCGGCGCGAATATCACCGAGATGAACACCCTGCGAAAGCATCTTTCCGCCATCAAGGGCGGGCGGCTCGCCGTCGCGGCCTATCCGGCGGAGATTATAACCCTCATGATCTCCGATGTACCGGGGGATGATCCGGCGGTGATTGCCTCCGGCCCGACGGTGCCGGATGCGACAACATCGGCGGACGCGCGGGTAGTGCTTGAAAAATACGGGATCGATATTCCACCGTCTATTGACGCCTATCTGAAGAGCCCGGCATCGGAAACACCGGAACCGAACCATCCGGCATTTGCAAATGCGCAATCCATTATGATTGCTACACCGCAAGAGTCATTGCAGGCTGCCGCCGAGATTGTCGCCGCAAAAGGGATCACGCCGGTTATCCTCGGCGATAGTATCGAGGGAGAGGCTCGTGACGTTGCCGCCGACATGGCCGCCATCGCCCGGCAGGTGAAGCTGCATGACCAGCCCGCTGCAAAACCCTGTGTGCTGATTTCAGGCGGCGAGACAACGGTGACGGTTAAAAGCGAGGGTAGCGAGACAGGACGTGGCGGGCGCAATGCGGAATTTTTGCTCGCTCTTGCGGATCATCTGGACGGGTTGGAAGGGGTCTATGCGCTCGCCTGTGATACGGACGGGATTGACGGGACGGAGGATAACGCCGGTGCGATCATTGCGCCCGATACCCTCGCGCGCGCGGCAAATGACGGTATCAACGTGAAGGAATATCTCGCCCGACATGACAGCTATAGCCTGTTTGATGCCCTTGGCGATCTTATCAAGACCGGACCGACCAGAACAAACGTCAATGATTTCCGGGCGATCCTGATCCTCTGATTATATCTGCTTTCCCATCAACACAACAAGAAGGGCGCGGGCTTCTTCTGTACCGATGTTTGCGATTTCGTGAGGTTGATCGGCGGCGTATCGGGCTGTCTCCCCTGGGCTAACCTTTTCGACTTCATTTCCTGCTGTCACGGTGAGTTCCCCGCTAAACACGGTTAAATGTTCCGTTGTTCGCGCGGTATGGGCGTTTGATGTCATCTTGCCACCCGGCTTGATAACTTCGTCATACCATTCCATATCATTCACTAGGCTGGCAGGGCCAAGTACTTTCAGGCTGTAATGCCCCTTCGCGTCATTGAGAACGGGGATCGATGCGCCGCTGATAACCGTCAGGCTATGCGACGGGTCATCGCCGCGCACGATATCATCGATGGTGACGCCCAACGCCTCGGCTAACCGCCAGACGGTGGCAAGGGTCGGGTTGGTTTCGTTCCGCTCGATCTGGGAGACCATGGACTTCGACACACCGCAGACCGCCGCAAGCTGATCGAGGGTGAGTTGCTTCTCTTTGCGCAGGCGATTTACGGTCGCACCAACGGCAGGAGGATTATTTAGTGTTTCTGACATATTTCCAGTTGACAGGAATTAAATCCAATATAGTTTACAAAATACAGTATAACGGATTTTTTTCCAATTGCTAGAAATTAGGTGCCCCATGTTCACAATAGCCAAAACCGAAGCCGCCCGCGGTATCTGGTCCGCGTTTAAAGATCCCTTGAACGAACCGGCGCGCGGTATGGTTATGGTCGATGTGATCGCGGCCGGAATTTGCGGCACTGACTATCATATTTATAGCTGGGACAGCTGGTCGGCGGGGCGGATCAAGACACCGATGACCATCGGCCATGAGTTCGTCGGCCGCATTTCTGCGATTGGGGAAGGCGTTACCGGCTATGCAGTCGGAGACCGCGTGTCTGCTGAATGCCACATTTCATGCGGGGAATGCCATTTTTGCCGCACGGGAAATGCCCATATCTGCGAGAAGACGAGCATTATTGGCGTTGATCGCCCCGGCGCCTTCGCCGAGCAGGTTGAGGTCCCGGCGAGCAATCTCTGGCGGGTGCCGGACGCGATCCCGGATACCCATGCCGCCGTGTTCGACCCTGTCGGAAATGCTATGCATATGGTCGCAACTGCCAAAGTTACAGCAAGGAATGTTCTTATTGTCGGCGCCGGGCCGATCGGTCTGTTCGCGGCAGCCATTGCCAAGGCCCATGGTGCGCGTACAGTGATCCTACAGGAGCCGAACCAGGCCCGCGCAGCGATTGCGAAAAGCCTCGATCTCGATCTCGTCGTTAGTCCGCGTGATCCTGATTGTGCCGCTCAAATTCTGGATATCACGGAGGGGCATGGCCCGGACGTGGTGCTGGAGGTGAGTGGAAACGGTGGGGCGTTGAACGCCGCACTCGAAATTGCCGCACCCGGTGCCGTTGTCGCGCTTCTCGGTATTCCGGCTGGACTGGTCGAACTGGATTTGGGCGCGAAAGTTGTTATGAAAGGTGTTAGCCTGATCGGTGTAACCGGGCGGCGCATGTATGAAACCTGGTATCAGGTGGAGGCGTTTATGCTCAAAAACCCGGAACTGATGGAGAAGGTGATTACCCATGTCCTCCCGGCGACGGATTTCAAGCGTGGTTTTGAATTGATGGATGAGGGAGCTTGCGGCAAGATCGTCCTTGACTTCCAAAAGATAGAGCAAAGATTACCTATATGACGAATAACTTGATTAACAGGCTCACGGCGGATCTTGCAGCTGCCGACCGAAATGGAACCTACAAGAAGCTGAAAACCATCGAAGGGCCGATCGGTGACCGTATCCGGCTCAAAGATGAGGGCGAGGTCACGCTTCTGTCTTCCAATGATTACCTTGGGTTCGCCAATCATCCGGTTGTTGTGGAAGCCGCGCGTGACGCTTTGTTGAGATACGGGGCGAGCACAGCCTCTGTCCGCTTTATCTGCGGAACACAGGATGTCCATCAAACTCTTGAAACTGATCTTGCGCGTTTTCATGGGACCGAAGCGGCGCTCACCTATTCGTCCTGTTGGGCTGCGAACACAGGTTTGTTCGCCGCAATCTGCGGTGCGGGCGATGTGATCCTGTCGGACGAGCTGAACCATGCAAGCCTGATCGACGGCATTCGGGCGACCGCGAAGGATGTGGTGCGGGGTGTCTATAAACATAGCGATATGGCGGATCTGGAAGCGAAACTCCAAAAACATATTGATGCACCGTCGCGCCTTATCGTGACGGACGGCGTCTTCTCGATGGAAGGGGATATTGCGCCGCTTAATAAAATCGTCGCCCTTGCGGAAAAATATGACGCGCTTGTCGTGCTCGATGATAGTCACGGCCTTGGCGTCATGGGTGAGACCGGCCATGGTACGGCGGAGCATTTCGGTGTTATGGACAAAATCGACATTTTCACCGGCACGCTCGGCAAGGCGCTTGGCGCGGGCACAGGCGGCTTTGTCGCAGGACCAAAGGCGGTCACCGAAACTTTGATCCAGAAATCGCGACCGCACCTCTTTTCAAACGCATTACCCGCGAGCGTCGCGGCGGCGGGCAGCAAATCACTCGAATTGTTGGAAGATGATCCGAACCGGGTTCAGGCACTGCAACGCAAGGCTGCGGGCTTCCGCGCGCGGTTAAGGGCGCTTGGTCTGAGCCCGCTTGATGGCGACAGTGCCGTGGTACCGGTAATTGTCGGAGAAACGGCGACCGCGATCCAACTCGCGGGTGAGATGCTGGAGAAGGGTATTTTCGTCACCGGTTTCGGTTTTCCCGTTGTACCGGAAGGGGAGGCCCGGCTCCGGTTCCAGATTTCTGCGGCTCACTCAGCGGCGGAGCTGGAAGAGGCTGCAACCGCACTCTCGGATCTCCTTGTGACGTCATCCGCCGCATAAAAAAGAGTGGCGTGGTTGTTTTAGTCAACGTCGTCCTTTAAACAGAGAGGGTCGCGGGAGCCATCTATAGTTGGCTCCCTTACTTTTATGTGATCCGAGATCGGGGCAATGGCGGGACAGCAGGCATATGACTATGTGATTATCGGTGCGGGCTCCGCTGGTGCCGTACTCGCCAATCGCCTGAGCGAGAACCCGGAGATCTCCGTCCTCTTGCTGGAGGCGGGCGGGAGCGGCCCTTGGTGGGACTGGCGCATCCATATGCCCTCGGCTTTAAGCTATCCGATGCATTCACCTTCGCTTGCTTGGCAGTATTACACTGAACCGCAGGCACATCTGGACGGCCGGAAAATATACTGGCCGCGTGGGAAAGTGCTGGGCGGTTCCTCCGCGATTAACGGCATGTGCTATGTGCGCGGGAATGCGCTTGACTATGACGGCTGGGCGAAGGATCCGTCGCTTGAGAATTGGGCCTATGCCGATTGTTTGCCGTATTTTAAGAAGGCGGAGACTTACGATCGCGGCGCGGATGAATATCGCGGCGGGGACGGGCCACTTAATGTGTCCGTCGGACCTTGCGAAAATCCTCTTTATCATGCCTGGATGGAGGCGGGACAGCAGGCGGGCTATCCCTTCACCGATGATATGAACGGGTTCCAGCAGGAAGGCGTCGGTCGCATGGACATGACCGTGCATCAGGGCAAGAGATGGAGCACGGCGCACGCCTATCTCAAGCCCGCGATGGGCCGCAAGAACCTCGCCATCCTGACTGGCGCCAACACTCGCCGCATTCTTTTCGAAAAGACCCGCGCGAGCGGTGTTGAATATCATCGGGGCGGCATCCTGCATCAGGTCACGGCGGTGCGGGAGGTAATCTCGGCGGCGGGCGCGATCAACTCGCCTCATTTGTTGATGATTTCGGGGATCGGGCATGCGGATGATCTTAAGAAAAATGATCTGCCGGTTGTCGCCGACCTGCCCGGCGTCGGACAAAATTTGCAGGACCATCTGGAACTTTATGTACAGCAGGAATGCACTCAGCCGATCACGCTTTATAAGGTGATGTCGCCGATCGCAAAAATGAAAGTCGGACTGGAATGGATGTTTCTAAAAAAAGGCCTCGGCGCGACCAATCATTTCGAGGCGGGCGGCTTCATCCGAAGCGAGCCGGGCGTCGAGTATCCAAACCTACAATATCACTTCCTGCCCATGGCAGTGCGCTATGATGGCGGCAACCCGACAGATCGGCATGGGTATCAGGCTCATGTCGGGCCGATGCGCTCCACTAGCCGGGGCTATATGTCGCTCAGAAGCGGGGATATCGACGACGCGCCGATCCTGCAGCCGAATTACTGTGAGACGGAGCAGGACCGCCGCGAGTTGCGCGACGGGGTGAAGCTGACGCGGGAAATCTTCGCGCAGGCAGGCTTTGATCCTTATCGCGGGGCGGAACTCGCGCCGGGAGCGGAGGTGAGGACCGATGCCGAGATCGACACTTTCGTGCGAGAGTCGGTGGAAACAGCCTATCACCCAAGCTGTACCTGCAAAATGGGAAGCGATGAGATGGCCGTTGTTGATGGCGCAGGAAAGTCCATGGTGTTGAAAAACTGCGCGTGGTCGACAGCTCCATCATGCCGCATATCACTAGCGGAAACCTGAACGCGCCGACCATCATGCTGGCGGAGAAAATTGCGGATGCAATCAAAGGCGTTCCGGCGCTGGCGCCAAGTGACGCGCCCGTCTACCGGGCGGCGGACTGGCAGGATAAACAACGCTGAGAAATCGAACAGAAATCAGACCCAAGGAAGATTGATGAGTAGACCTAAAAGACTGCATCTCTATATCGATGGAAAAGCGCAAAAGGCGATTTCCGGCAAAAGCTTTGCGAATTTTAACCCGGCGACGGGCGCGAAGCTCTCCGAAGTCGATCAGGCGGGCCGTCGTGATGTTGAAAAGACGGTGCAGGCAGCGCGAAGAGGATTTCAGGAATGGTCCGCCGTGACCGGGATTGAACGGGGGCGCATTCTCAAGAAAGCAGCAGATATCTTGCGTGAACGAAGGATGGATCTGGCCGAGATCGAAGTGAAGGATACCGGCAAGCCGATCGCCGAGGCACCCGAAGCCGATATCGACAGCGGCGCCGATGCATTCGAATTCTTTGGCGGGCTTGCCGCTGATATCAAGGGCACCCATCACGACCTTGGGGAGGACGCTTTCGCCTATACCCGCCGCGAACCCCTCGGGATATGTGCCGGGATCGGCGCGTGGAACTATCCGCTGCAGATTGCCTGCTGGAAAACGGCGCCGGCGCTAGCCGCCGGGAATTCGATGATCTTCAAACCTTCTGAACAGACACCGACAAATGCGGGGAAGCTGGCCGAAATCCTGACCGAGGCAGGATTGCCGAAAGGCGTTTTCAATGTCCTGCACGGGAGCGGGGAGACGGGGCACTATATCGCCATCCATCCGGATATCGACAAAGTCTCCTTCACTGGCTCAGTGCCAACGGGGCGCAAAGTACTCGCCGATGCAGCGGGCTCGGTCAAGCATGTCACCATGGAGCTTGGTGGAAAATCCCCGCTGATCGTGTTCGATGACAGTCAGATCAACAACGCCGTTTCGGCGGCGATGAATGCGAATTTCTATACGCAGGGCGAAATCTGTTCCAACGGGACGCGTGTCTATGTGCATGAGGACATTCATGACGCCTTTGTCTCGATCCTGAAAAGCCGGACAGAGGCCATGGTGATCGGCGATCCGATGGATCCCGCAACCCATGTCGGCTCGCTGATCAATGCGGATCATTTTGAAAAAGTCATGGAGTATGTCCGCCTCGGCATAGAGGAGGGCGCGCATCTGGTGAGTGGCGGCGAGAAAGTCTCGGTGACCGGTTGCGAGAAGGGGAGTTTTATCTCGCCTGCCATCTTCACCTCCTGTCAGGATGATATGCGCATCTGCCGGGAGGAGATTTACGGCCCTGTCATGTCCATTATGTCTTTCCGTGATGAAGACGAAGTGATTGCCCGCGCCAATGATACGGAATTCGGCCTTGCCGCCGGAGTATTTACGCAGGACCTTTCGCGCGCCCATCGGGTGGTGGCGAAACTCCGCGCGGGCACCTGCTGGATCAACAACTATAACCTGACGCCCGTTGGTGTACCTTTTGGTGGATACAAGCAATCCGGCATCGGGCGGGAAAACGCGGCGGTGGCGCTTGATCACTTTACACAGCTTAAATCCGTCTATGTCGAGCTTGGCGATGTGGAGTGCGGCTACTAGTCACTTGATACAGGCATAGCAGCCATTCGCGCCCCTGCAATTGACAGCGCGGGGCAGACAGGCGAAATTGAAGGCCCGTTTGTTCCCGTCGAGTAGCCTTTTCATGGAAGCCTGGATCCCAATCACCATCTTTGCGGCCTTCTTTCAGAATGTCCGCACAGCGTTGCAAAAATCCCTGAAAAGCCGCCTCAGTACCGGCGGGGCGACTTATGTGCGCTTTCTTTACGGTGCGCCGTTCGCGCTCCTCTATATCCTCGGGATTGCGCAATTTACGGATCTGCCGGTTCCAACACCGAACCTGGAATTTGCATCTTATGCCGTTGTCGGCGGACTATCGCAAATCTTGGCGACGGGATTACTTGTTGCGCTTTTCAGCCTGAAAAATTTCGCCGTCGGCACAACCTACGCCAAGACGGAGACGGTACAGGCCGCAGTGTTCGGAATTATTATACTTGGTGAAACTGTCGGGGTCGGCGCGATGATCGCCATTGGCATCAGCTTTGTTGGCATTTTACTGATTTCCATGTCGTCGAGCGCCTTTTCCTTTCGCGACTTTCTTTCGGGCTGGACCAGCAAGGCAGCAGGAATCGGACTGTTTTCCGGCGCACTCTTTGGTGTATCAGCGGTTTCCTACCGCGCGGCGTCTCTTTCGCTTGGCGGGGAGGGGGCGATGATGCAGGCATCCTATACCCTTGTCTGTGTACTCTTTTTCCAGACAGTTGTAATGAGCATTTATCTGCCACTCCGGGAACCTGGGCAACTCGCCAAGGTTTTTGTGAACTGGCGGGTTGCCATCCTGGTTGGCCTGACCGGCATGCTGGGCTCTGCCGGATGGTTTACGGCAATGGCGCTACAGAATGCGGCCTATGTAAAAGCTGTCGGCCAAATCGAGTTGGTTTTTACTTTTATTGCTTCCTATTTCTTCTTCAAAGAGAAGACGAACAAGATAGAAGCAGCCGGGATTCTTCTGATTGTTTTCGGAATCCTGCTTTTGTTGTTAGACTAACAGTCATAAAACCATAACTTTTTTGTAAAATTATCCTGTTTCCGGCTTTCGTTTTAAAAATTCATCAGCTATGCTGACATAATACGTTGATGTCAAACAATCGCGAGGTGGCAGTTGGGAAAGCATTATTCCGCACGTGAAATGATCGAGAAGCTGATCTCCTTCGACACGGTTTCGTGCAACTCCAACCTTGCCCTTATTGATTTTGTTGCTGATTATCTGGCGGGCCACGGGATAGACTCCACCCGGGTCTTCAACGAAGATAAAACCAAAGCAAATCTTTATGCGACTGTCGGCCCTTTGAAAGAGGGCGGCGTTGTCCTTTCCGGCCATACGGATGTAGTCCCAGTCGAAGGACAGCCTTGGGATACGGATCCCTTTACCGTTGTCGAGAAAGACGGCAAGCTATACGGACGCGGTACATCCGACATGAAAAGCTTTTCCGCGATCGCGCTTTCAAAGGTCCCAGAAATGATTGATAAGGGCGTGTCCGCCCCGATCCATTTCGCGCTTTCCTATGATGAAGAAGTGGGATGCATCGGCGCACCTTCCATGATTGACGAGATTGCCGCGAACCTGCCTGCACCGCGCGCGGTGATCGTGGGGGAGCCGACGATGATGGATATCGTCTCGGCCCATAAGGGTATTATCACGCTGACAACCAAGGTTATCGGGCGCGAAGCGCATTCCAGCCTCGTAGAAGACGGCGTCAGCGCCGTCATGGTCGGGGCGGAGTTGATCGCCTATCTCGGCGGAATGATGGCGGAAAACAAGGCGCGGAGCAGCGTCGATTGTCCGTTCTTCCCGCCTTACACAACGTTGACCTGCGGTGTGGTACAGGGCGGAACAGCGGGCAATATTCTCGCGCGGGAATGCAACTTTGTATGGGATGTTCGGCATATTCCGGAAGATGACCCGATGAGCTTTGTCGATCGCTTTATCGCTCATTGCAATGATGATGTGTTGCCGCGTCTGCGGGAAATTGCGCCGGAAGCCAGTATCGTCACCGAGGTGAAATCGAATGTCCCGGCGCTCAGGCCCGAAGACAGCGGGGAAGCGGAAATGCTGGTCCGGGCCATCACCGGACAGAATACCGCGCATGCCGTTTCCTATGCCGCCGAGGCCGGACAATTCCAGCAGGCGGGGTTTTCAACCGTCATCTGCGGGCCCGGGTCAATCGGGGTTGCCCATCAACCGAATGAGTATATCGACATTGCCCAAGTGACAGCGTCGGAGGATTTTATCTCGCTTCTGATTGATAGGCTGACAAAATGAGGCATATCAATTGCATTGGACAGAGATTGGACTATTCGCTAATCTCAATTCTAGAATCCGTGAATAAAACAAATAATAAACACGGCGAAAGCGCCCAAATAGGGCAAGTAAATGATCAGATAGCAAAAAGGGAGTTATCATGAAACTAAGGACAGGACTGTTTGCTGCAGTTGCCGTCGCCGCTCTCGCGGTGACATCGCCGGTGCAGGCAAAAACTTTTAAATTCGCATTTCAGGGAGATTTAAGCTCTCTCGATCCATACTCATTGAATGAGTCCTTCTTGCTGGGCACACTCAGCAATGTTTATGAAGGCCTCGTTCTCTATGACGATAAAATGAACGTTATTCCGGGACTTGCAGAATCCTGGAAGACACTGACACCGACCACATGGGAATTCAAGCTCCGCCAAGGTGTGAAATTCCACGGCGGTCAGGACTTTACAGCCGATGACGTGATTTTCTCTTGGAAGCGTGCCGGATCCGAAGGATCGGACCAGAAAGTCCGCAGCGGCAAGATGAAGAATATTACCAAGGTGGACGATTACACAATTGTTGTTGAAACACCGGCGCCGAACCCGATCCTCGTGCGCGATCTTGCCTTCCTTTATATTATGGACAAGGAATGGTCGGAAGAGCATGGCACGACGAACGCCACAAGCGCGACTGGCGATGACAAGGGCAACTATGCCAACCTTAATGCCAACGGTACGGGCCCGTTCATGGTGGAAAGCCATCAGGCAGACATCAAAACCATTATGAAGCGGAATGACGGCTATTGGAAGGAGATCCCCTCCAATGTGACCGAAGTGATCTTCACACCAATTAAGGAGGCCCCGACCCGTGATGCGGCTCTTATCTCGGGTGAAGTTGATCTTGTTTATCCTGTTCCCGTTCAGGACTGGCAGCGCCTTGATGAAGCTAAAGGCGTGAAGGCTCTGGCCGGTCCGGAAGCCCGGACGATTTTCCTCGGTATGGACCAGGGGCGTGATGAACTCCTCTATTCCAACATCAAGGGAAAAAACCCGTTCAAGGATGCAAAAGTTCGGGCGGCTTTCGCCCATGCCATCAACCTTGAAGCCATCAAGCAAAAAGTGATGCGCGGCGCAGCAACCCCGACCGGTGAAATGGTCGCTCCGCAGATCAACGGCTTTGTTCCGGACTTGAACACGCCGTATAAATATGATCCGGAAATGTCCAAGAAACTGCTGGCCGAAGCGGGTTATCCGGATGGCTTTGAAGTGACTATGGACTGCCCGAACAACCGTTATGTCAATGACGAGAAGATCTGTCAGGCGGTAACCTCCATGCTGGCGAAAGTCGGCGTAAAGGTGGATCTGTTGGCGCAACCGAAGTCGAAATATTTCGGTAAAGTGCTGGAAACTGGCGGATATGACACCAGCTTCTATCTCCTCGGCTGGACGCCGGGCACCATGGATGCAGAGAATGCTCTGTCTTCCCTGATTGTCTGCCAGAACAAGGAAGCCAAGCGTGGGCTCTTTAACCTCGGCAACTACTGCAATCCGAAGGTGGATGAATTAACTGCTGCGGTTGGTAGTGAGACCGATCAGGACAAGCGAAATGCGATGATCAAGGAAGCCTTCCAGATTCTGAAAGATGAAGTCGGCTATCTTCCGATCCATCAGCAGCCACTCTCCTGGGGTGTCAGCGATGGCGTGAGCGTAAGCCAGCGTGCGGATAATGCACTCGATTACCGCTACGTTGTCGTAAAATAACTGCAATAACGGAGGGCCTGCCAGAACCTGCAGGCCCTCTTTTTTTCTCCGTCCCAACGGTGATTAATATATGATTTCCTTTATTTTCAAGCGCCTGCTGCAATCTGTTATTGTTATGCTGGAAGTCGCGTTGATCGCCTTCTCCATGTTACGCTTTGTCGGAGAGCCA
>CALEMG010000378.1 GCA_937910835.1 uncultured Alphaproteobacteria bacterium
GGATCACAGCGGAAAATCTCGCGAAAAAATATGATATTTCCCGCGAAGAGCAGGAAGAAATGGCCGTTGAAAGCCATGCTCGCGCGACGGCCGCCCGTGAGGCAGGCAAGTTCAGTGATGAGATTGTCCCGATTGTGGACGGCAATACCCGCGTGGAGCAGGACGGCTGTATCCGCCCTGAAACCACGATGGAGACCCTTGCTGGGTTGAAGCCTGCGTTCGATGAGAATGGCACTGTAACAGCGGCCACCTCCTCACCGCTCACAGATGGTGCTTCTGCAACATTGGTCTGTTCTGAGGAATATGCCGATGCGAACGGGCTGAAAAAGCTTGCACGGATCAAGTCGATTGCTGTTGCCGGCTGCGCGCCTGAACTGATGGGTATCGGCCCGGTTCCGGCCACCAAGAAGGCGCTGGAGCGTGCGGGCGTCACTCTCGCAGATATTGATATTATTGAACTGAATGAGGCGTTCGCAGCGCAAGCCTTGGCTGTTCTGAAGGAATCCGGTATGGATTTCGCCAAAACCAATCTCGATGGCGGCGCCATTGCACTTGGTCATCCGATGGGCGCAACGGGTGCCCGTATTACCGGCAAGGTCGCCAGCCTGCTGCAACGCGAAGGCAAGGCGCTTGGCCTGGCAACCCAGTGCATCGGCGGCGGTCAGGGTATCGCCACGGTTCTGGAGGCCTGCTAATCATGGCTATTGAAAAAGTTGCCGTTGTCGGCGCGGGCGTCATGGGCGCGGCGATTGCCGCCCATGTTGCCAATGCGGGCGTTCCGGTTGTGCTGCTGGATATCGTTCCGAAGGACGCGAAAAACCGGAATATGCTGGCCGAAGGCGCGGTTGCGACCATGCTGAAAACCAAGCCTGCGCCATTTATGCATAAGAAGAATGCGCGGCTTGTTACGACCGGAAACCTTGAAGATAACCTCGATCTCGTCGCCGATTGCGACTGGATCTGCGAGGCGATTATCGAAAATACCGGTCTCAAGCAGGATCTCTACAAGCGTCTTGATGGCGTGCGCAAAGCGGGCTCCATCGTTACGTCAAATACCTCCACCATTCCGCTTAAAACGTTGATGGAAGGGTTGCCAGAAAGACTGCAGAAGGATTTCGCCATTACAAATTTCTTCAACCCGCCGCGCTACATGCGGTTGTTTGAGCTGGTTGGTGGGGAGCATACTCGTAAAGAAGCGCTGGAAGATTTACGCAGCTTCGCGGATATCGCGCTCGGCAAAGAAGTTGTCGATTGCTATGACACGCCGGGTTTTGTCGGCAACCGGATCGGTATTTACTGGTCGTCCGTCGCCACGAGTTCTGCCTATGACCTCGGCCTCACGGTTGAGGAGGCCGATGCTGTCTGCGGCAAGCCGATGGGCATTCCGTCCACCGGGATATTCGGTCTTGGCGATCTCACCGGGATCGATCTGGGCCCGAAGGTCATTGCCTCTATGCTATCTGAACTCCCTGCAAGCGATGCCTTCTCGAAGGAGTATGATCCCAATCATCCTCTGGTCGCGATGACCGCCAAGATGATTGAGGAAGGCTATACCGGCCGTAAAGGCAAGGGCGGATTCTACCGCATGAATAAAGAGGGTGGCAAGCGCGTCAAGGAAGCTCGCAACCTCAAGACTGGTGAATATGCCAAGGCAGAGAAGCCAAAGCTTGGTTCCGTCCGTGCAGCGAAGAAAGGCCTCCGGGCGCTTGTTGAGTTTGAGGATAAGGGCGCAGAGTACGCCTGGGCGATCCTCTCGAAGACAATTTCCTACGCGGCATCACTGGTGGGTGAGATTGCTGATGACATCATCGCCATCGATACGGCCATGAAAACCGGCTATGCTTGGAAATATGGCCCGTTCGAGCAACTCGATCAGCTCGGCAACCAGTATTTTATCGACCGGCTGGAAGCCGAAGGGCTGCCGGTGCCTGAATTCCTCAAAAAAGTCGGCGACCGCCCGCTTTACAAGGAAGAGGGCAAGGATGCCTACTTCATGACGGTTGACGGTGACTATGCCGTTGTCCCGATTGCTGAAGGCGCGTGGATGCTTGCCGATATCAAACGCGGCAGTGAGCCTGTAATGTCCAATAAGGGCGCCAGCAGCTGGGATCTGGGCGATGGCGTTGCCTGCCTTGAAATCCACACCAAGATGAATTCCATCGATCAGGATGTGGTTGCCATGCTGGTGGAAGCCGGCAAGATCGACAAGAAAGGCTTCAAGGCGCTTATTATCGGCAATGACGCGGATAACTTTTCTGTTGGCGCCAATGTCGGCCTCGCGCTTTTTGCGGCCAATGCGGCAATGTGGCCGGTGATCGAAAATTCGATCTCTGAAGGTCAGAACGCGCTGATGAAGTTGAAATACGCTCCCTTCCCGGTGGTTGCCGCGCCTGCGGGCATGGCGCTCGGCGGTGGTTGTGAGATTGTCCTTGCTGCTGCCGCTGTTCAGGCTCATGCGGAAAGCTACATGGGCCTTGTCGAGGTTGGTGTCGGCGTTATCCCCGGCTTCGGCGGATGCAAGGAACTGGTGATGCGCGCGATGCTGAACAAGAAACGCCCGGGCGGCGCGATGCCAGCACTTTCCGGCGTGTTCGAGGCCATTTCCACAGCCAAGGTCGCGACCAGCGCGGCGGAGGCACGGGATATGATGATCCTGCGTGATGGCGACAGGGTCACCATGAACCGCAAGCGTGTGCTCGCCGATGCGAAGAAGCGCGCCCTTGAAATGGTGGACGGTTACGCGGCACCGGAACCGGTGGAAGTCAACCTCCCCGGTGCGACCGCGGCCGCGGCCTTCGATATGGCGGTCTCTGGCTTTGTGACAATGGGCAAGGCCACCACCTATGACGGCGTTGTCAGTGAGCAAGTCGCCCGCGTCCTCACGGGCGGGGATACGGACATCACCCAGCCGGTGACGGAGAAGAAACTGCTACAGCTGGAGCGCGAAGGGTTTATGACCCTGATCCATAATCACAAGACGCTTGATCGGATTGAGCATATGCTCACCACCGGCAAGCCGCTCAGGAACTAGAAGGGAGTATCGAGATGCCTGTTTATAACGCACCGGTAAAAGACTTCAAATTTGTCCTTAACGACCTTCTGGGTCTCGACAAGATGACCAACATGCCGGGTTTCGAGGACGCGACGCCCGATATGATTGACGCCATCCTCGAAGAGGGCGGTAAATTGATGAGTGAGGTTATCCAAACGCTTAACCTGGTTGGTGACAAGGAGGGCTGCACCTGGAACAATGGCGAGGTGACAACCCCGACCGGCTTCAAGGAAGCTTATGACGAGTACCGTTCCGCCGGCTGGATGGGCCTTGATGCCGATCCCGAATACGGCGGGCAGGGCCTGCCTCATGTCATAGGGATTGCTTTCGCCGAGATGATGAGTGCGGCCAATATGGCGTTCGGCATGTATCCGGGCCTGACCCATGGCGCCTATGCGGCGATCCATAAGCATGGCACGGATGAGCAGAAGCAGACCTGGCTTCCGAAAATGGTGACCGGCGACTGGACCGGTACCATGAACCTGACCGAGCCGCATTGCGGCACCGATCTCGGGCTCATGCGGACCAAGGCTGTCCCGCAGGACGATGGCAGCTATAAGGTAACGGGCACGAAAATCTTTATCTCCGCCGGTGAGCATGACATGTCGGACAATATCGTGCATCTCGTGCTTGCCAAAATTCCAGGCGGACCGGAGGGAATCAAAGGGGTCTCGCTCTTTATCGTGCCGAAGTTCCTGCTTGATGCCGATGGGAACCCGGCGACGCGCAACGGGGTTGAATGTGGCTCTATCGAGCATAAGATGGGCATCCACGGAAACTCTACCTGCGTCATGAATTACGAGGACGCGACAGGCTGGCTCTTGGGTGACGCCCATAAGGGTATGCGCGCGATGTTCACCATGATGAATGCCGCGCGCCTGGGTGTGGGTATTCAAGGCCTCAGCCAAGCGGAAGTTGCCTACCAGAATGCGGTCGTCTACACAAAAGACCGTTTGCAAGGCCGTTCCATCTCGGGCGTCAAAGCACCCGAAAAAGCGGCTGATCCGATTATTGTACATCCCGACATCCGTCGGAACCTTTTGATGATCCGCGCCTTTACAGAAGGCGCGCGTGCCCTCGGTCTCTGGGCCGGGTTGCAGGTCGATATGGTGGAAAAGCACCCCGAAGAAGATGGACGCCGCGCAGCCGACGAGGCGCTCGGTCTCTTAACACCGGTTATCAAGGCCTATTTCACTGATATGGGCTTTGAGCTCGCCGCGACCGCGATGCAGTGTTATGGCGGTCATGGCTATATTCATGAATGGGGAATGGAGCAATTCGTTCGCGATGCCCGCATTACCCAGATTTATGAAGGGGCGAACGGCATTCAGGCGCTGGACCTTGTGGGGCGCAAGCTGCCACAGAATTTGGGCCGAAACCTCCGCCAGTTCTTCCATCCGGTGGACGCCTTCATCCAGGAAAATATGATGGATCCTGAACAGAAGGAATTTGTCATGCCGTTGGCCAAAGCCTTTGCGAAGTTGCAGCAAGGCACAGCGCTTATCGGCGAGAAGGGGATGAAAAATCCCGATGAAGCCGGAGCGGCGTCAACCGAGTATCTTCGGATGTTTGGCCTTGTCGCGCTTGGCTTTATGTGGGCCCAGATGGCGAAGATCGCTAAAGCGAAACTCACTGAAGGAACGGATGATCCGGAGTTTTATAACACCAAGTTGGTCACCGCGCGTTTCTTCTTTGAGCGCATGATCCCGGATGTTTCCTCTCTCCTCGTAAAGATGAGTGCCGGATCAAAAACGATGATGGAGTTGGACGCGGAAGCCTTTTAGGGCCGGCGATCTATAATATGAAGGCGGGGTATTGATCCTGCCTTTCGTTTGCGAAGCGTAAAACGGGGTTGGCTATCTACTTTTTAGTGGTATCTGACAGGGCAGTTCGATAAACTTCATGAAGAAATTGACAAATTGTCAATTGCAGGGAAAAGTCGCACGAATACTAAAAACAAAGGTGGCGAGATGATCGAAAGAAGCATTTTCAGCGAAGAGCATAATATATTCCGGGAATCAGTTCGCCGGTTTTATGAGGAGCATATCACTCCGCATCATGCCCAGTGGGAGAAAGACGGTCAGGTGAGCCGTGATGCCTGGCTGGAAGCGGGAAAGCAGGGTCTGCTTTGTATGCCGATCCCCGAGGAATATGGCGGGGCCGGAGCCGATAAGCTTTACAGCATCATCATGATGGAGGAGCAGTCGCGCGCGGGCACTACGGGCCCGGGATTTGGCCTGCATTCCGAGATCGTCGCCCCGTATATTTTCAATTACGGCACCGAAGAGCAAAAGAAGAGATATCTCCCAAAACTAGCAACCGGTGAGATGATTGGCGCGATTGCCATGACGGAGCCGGGCGCGGGCTCGGACCTGCAGGGGGTGAAAACCCGTGCGGTGAAAGACGGGGATGACTATATCATCAACGGTTCCAAAACCTTTATCACCAACGGCTTTATGTGCGATCTTGTGATCGTCGTGCCCAAGACGGCTCCGGCGGCGGGCGCGAAGGGGACGTCATTGTTCCTGGTGGAAGCGGATACCCCCGGTTTTGAGAAGGGCCGCAATCTCGATAAGCTGGGCCTCAAGGCGCAGGATACGGCGGAGCTTTTCTTCGATGATGTGCGCGTTCCGGCGAGTAATATGCTCGGCGGGGAAGGCAAGGGTTTCTTCTGCCTGATGCAGGAGCTTGCATGGGAGCGGCTGCAGATTGCCATCGGGGCCACCGCGACAATGGAGGCAGTTCTTGAGGAAACGATTGAATATACGAAAGACCGCAGCGCCTTTGGCAAGAATATTATCGAGTTTCAAAATTCCCGCTTCAAGCTGGCCGAGCAGAAAACCCAGGTGCAGATTGCCCGTGTCTTCGTCGATAAATGCATCGAGGAGCTGCTGAAAGGCGAACTCAAAGGCGATACGGCGGCCATGGCAAAATACTGGTGTTCTGAGATCGAGAATAAGCTCATCGACGAATGCCTGCAACTTCATGGCGGCTATGGCTTTATGTGGGAATTCCGCGTTGCTCGCTCTTATGCCGATGCCCGGGTGCAGCGCATCTATGGCGGCACCAATGAAATCATGAAAGAGCTTATCGCCCGAGAATTATAAGGGCTGTAAGAATAGTCAACAGATGATAGCGCGGCCTGGTACGTGCTGGGTCGGTTGACGGTTTCGTTTTCCGGATCTTTCTCTTTGACACTTTATGCGGGTGTTTTATTGTTTCATGTGAAACACCCGGTTCTGTCCAGTCGTATCTGAAGTACATTGTTCTATACCTTGCCAGCTTGCCGGGAGCCTATTAGAAAAGGCTTCCGGCTTGACATTCTTCATCAATGGAAATGCTGATGAACGGCGGCGATATGCCGATGATCGGAACCACAGCATCCGCCAATCACCGCGAGGTTCGGTAGATACTGCGCAAGATCCACATGCTGCGCCGCGAATTCCGATGGATTACCATCGTCCAGCTCCTCCGCTTCATCCAGCTCCGCATGGCTCAAAGCCGATGCATTTGCCCTCAGTCCGCCAATCCGGCTCCGCCAGCTACCGCCTGTTTTCAGGATATCCTCAAAATGCGTCGGATGGGCGCAGTTGATCATGTAGTAGGCTGGGCTATTGCCGCTCGCGCTATCGGTGCTGCGGACGGCTTCTTCCAGGGTTTCCCCCGTTGGTAGCTTGCCGTCGGTTTCGACGGTAAAGGAAATGACCGTCGGGATGCCGATATCGGCGCCAATCCGCGCGATGCCGATCGCTTCATCGACATAGTTCATGGTAACAGCCGTGACCATATCTGCACCGGCCTCCGCGAAGGAGGTAACTTGCGCCCGGTGATAATCGGCCGCGTCTTTCGCAGACATCAGGAGTTCCGGATTATAGCCGTCACCGCGTGGCCCGATGGCGCCATTAATGACGCAGGCCGTCGTCTCCGTCTCATGGGCGTCGCGGATACCATGCAGCATTTCGACAGACTCTCTGTTGATCATATCTAGGGCTTCCCGGCTATAGCCGAGAAGATCACCCCAATCCTGGCTGGCGCGCCATGTCGGCGTATCGAGAATAATTCCCGTGCCATTGTCCTTGGCGATGCCGACATATTTCAGCAAGTAACTTTCAATCGCCTGTTTGCCGTTGGTGTCGCGCAAAAGATCAAAGGCGGCGAAGTGTGGAAGGTCAAAGCCTTCCAAAAACAATAGTGTGGTTTCCAGCCCGCCATCGGTCAGGTATATCTTGTCTTTCGACTGCGGCAGATGATGCCGATATTTTGCTTGTCTCATAAGTTTCTCCATCATGTTAGATGACAGGAACTTATGAATATCGCGCTCTTTGAAATAGTAGGTCTATGGTACAGTTGGGCGGAAAAGTTGAAATGCTCTCTATTTCAATAAGTTATTATGTTCCAAATCAGCACAAACCATGATAGAATAACAACCTATGTCGATAAAACTGTACCGGCGGTACTGTACTCGCAGTATGGAATTTTCGAGGGAACAATGAGAAAAGGCGCTGAAACAAGAGAGCGGCTGCTTTCCATTGCCGAGACGGCAGTCTTGGCAAAGGGTTTTGGTGCGACTTCTATCGAGGAATTGATTGCTGAAGCCGAAATCACCAAAAGCGGCTTCTTCTATCACTTTAAGGACAAGACGGAACTCGCACGGGCTCTCATTGTCCGGTACCTCGAAGCTGATGAGGTGCTGCTTGATGATCTGTTCAAGCGCGCAAGAGAGTTAAACGTCGATCCTCTCCATTCGCTACTGATTGGCCTGAAACTTCTGGCGGAAATGATGGCGGACCTGCCGGAGGGACACCCCGGTTGCCTTGTTGCAACGATTTGTTATCAGGAGCGGCTGTTCGACAAGGACATCCATGAACTGACCCGGGGCGGGGCCCTTGCCTGGCGCGCGAGGTTTGTCAGGGTACTGGAGGAGATTAGCGAGATTTATCCGCCGAATGACGACGTTGATCTGGTGGAAGTTGCCGACCTGATCTCGACCATTGTCGAAGGCGGTATAATTATGTCAAAGGCCCTGAGGGAGCCTGAAAAACTCGCCGCACAAGTTATTCTGCTCCGCTCCTATATCAAGTTGCTTTTCAGCCCGCGGCCGTCGTGACTTACATCTGAACTTTCAGAAGTTTCTCTTTCGGGTAATCCGTAAATTCCTTTGGCAGGATGACAGATTTCCGTGTGGTCATATCGAAATAAACGCCGATAACAGTAGTCGTGACGGCCAGTTTGCCGGTGTCCATGTCGAACAGGTTATGTCCGAAGCGGAAAATCTTCCCGTCCGCATCGATAAGGCCGCTTTTCAGCAAAATCGCCGTGGATTTCTTGATCGGCGCATGAAACTCGGAATAATAATCAAGCGCCGCTGACCCCAGATTGCGGCTGCGGATAATTTCCCGTGTCAGTCCGACCGCATTGATAATATGCGTCGCGGCATCGGAGAAATAGCCAACCACGTGGCGCATCTCGATATGCTCAAATAGATCGCATTCCCATACATCCACGGCACCGCGCGCACTTTCAAACATATGGTCAAGGGGCCGGTCCGGCATCAGGGCGCCAGCAAAGGGCTTTAGCTGGAAACTATCTGTGTGCGGGTCCGCCAACCCTTCTGCGGCGGCTCTGCCATCGTCAGGCAGGGGCAATGGCGAGTCCGTGTCGAGGTCGGTATATACGGCTGTGAATTCATGCACGGCCGAGAGGTTGCCATTTTCCGCATTGAAAAGCCGAATGAAGCCGGAGATCAGGTCGCCCGTCACCTCGCGCACGCCGCCAAGGCCGTAAAGGGGGGTGCCGACATGCACTTCTGATTTATATTGTGTGCGGATAGTCTTGAAGCGAAGTCCCTTGCGGGTTGCGCGGATGGTTGCGGGCGGCAGGCCAAGCGCATTTTGTAGATGCGCGAAGGCATCTGAGCCTTTCGACATATAGAACTGCACGTTCATATGGCGCATCTGGTCGCATTCCCATGCTTCTACGCCGCCGCGATAGAGAGGAAGGAGTTTGCTCATGACGCCTTCTCCCCATCCGTTATCAAATCAACCAGCTTTTGTCGGATGGTGTCACTCAACGGAATAGCCTTGCGACTTTCAAGATCCATGTAGGCAGAGACCATCCGGCTGGAGAAAACAAGTCCATCGTCCACGCTGTTATAAAGGCGGTGATCAAAAGTGACGGTTTTTTCTGAGCTTCCGACAACCGCGCTTTCCATATGGATGATATCGCCCGCATGGAGTTCCGCGACATACCGGGAGTCCTGATGAACAACGGCGAGACCCCGCTTGCCATTCTTCAAGTCATCCGGGTCCAGGCCAATGGCATAAAACATGTTGCACATTGCCACACTGATACGGGAGCCGTAATACTGAATATTCATATGTCCCAGAAGGTCGCATTCTCGCATCAGTACCTGACCGCGATAGCTCTCCATATAGCCGTCCATGTAGGGAAAACTCCTGTTCTTACACTTTTTGTTATTCTTCTTGTTGCGTCACTCTTAATAGCATCCGTTCGCCATATCGGTCGACCATTTCTTGGCTGCTCTGGTTCAGTAATTGAAGACGGTCGCCGCTCTCCATCAGCAGTAGTCCGAGTAGATAGGCGATGAAGTCTGTTGTTTCTTCCTGAGCGTCGGCGGCGGAGGCTTGGGTTTGCTGATGCAGTTCATTCGCCAGCTGGCCCATCAGGCTAAGCAAACGGCTATCCAGTCCTTTCCGCGTGGGCGCAGGGATGTCGCCTGACTTCTCGCCTAGATTGCCAAGAGACAAGAGGAGAAGCCGCCGCTCTTCCGAATGCTCCCGGAAATGGGATGCGAGAATTGAGAAGGCCCGGGCGCCTGTATTATCCGTCGCGTCGTCCTGCTGGAGGGCCGCCTTGATATGGCGCGTTAAATCGCCGAGGATGCCAGCCAGCAACTCGATCTCAATTTCTTCTTTCGTGCGGAAATAGCTATAGGCTGCCCCCAGCGAGTAGCCGGCCTCCTCGGCGATGGCACGCATATTGAGTCCATCTGTCCCGTGTTTGTTGAAAATCCGGCCCGCGGCCGCCAGAATATGTTGCCGCTTGAACTTCGCCAGGCCGGTTGCCCTGCTTTTCTTGTTGCGTGACTCAATCATGCCCGATGCTCCATATATTAAACACTATATATATTAATGAACGTTGTTCAATATATTTTGCTCGCAATGCCGAATGATTTTTTTCATTTTTTCGACGGAAATATTTTCCACGGTTCGTTGAATGGGTAAGTCAAACCAATGAAGGAGACTTGAGTAATGAAACGTAAGATTATTATTGGTTCAATGATTGCCGCCCTGGCAATCCCCGCTCTCGCAATGGCTGCGACGGACGGTCCGCACAAGGGACCGCATAAAGGCGGTATTTTTGAACGGTTGGATACCAACAAGGATGGCGAAATCACCTTCGAGGAAATGACCGCGAAATCCACGGAGCGCTTTTCAAAGCTTGATAAAGACGGGAACGGTACGATCAGTATCGAAGAAATGACCGTGCGCAAGCAGGAATTCTTCGACAAGATCGATAAGGATGGCAACGGCTCCATCAGCAAGGATGAAGCCAGTGCCTTTCATGAAATGAAACGTGAAGAGCGGAAAGAGCGCCATGCTTCCCGGATGCTGGAAATCCTCGATACGGACAAAGATGGCGCCGTGACCAAGGAAGAGTTCGCTGCGGCCTCAGACAAGCGCTTCGAAGCTGCTGATAGCAACAACGACGGTGTTCTTTCTGCGGATGAACTCCAGAAAATGGGCCCGAAAAAGCACAGTAAGAAAAAGGGCTGATTTTTTGAGACGCGATACCCTTGTCATCGCGTAACCGGGGCTCGCTCTTCTTTACTCCATTGGAAGAGCGGGCCTTTCATTCTTTTTACCTCTCGTCCGTAACCGCGTTACCCACGCCGTTGTTTGGGGAGGATATCCATATATTTGCAGATAATGCCGAGCATGACCTCATCCGCACCGCCGCCGATAGAGGAGAGGCGACCGTCGCGATAGAGCCGTGTGATCGGTGTTTCGTTCATGAAGCCCATGCCGCCGTAATATTGCAGGCAGGCATCGGCAATCTCCCGTGTCAGGCGACCGACTTTCAGCTTTGCCATAGAGGCAAGCATCGTCACATCCTCCCCGCGGACATAGTCATACACCGCGCGGTAGGCGAGTGAGCGGAGCTGCTCGACCTCCGATAAAAGTTCTGCCAGACGGAAATGGATATACTGATTGTCGAGCAACGGTTTGCCAAACGCCTCGCGCGTCCGGGTATAGTCGATAACATCGTTGATCGCCTTTTCAAGCGGTTTCAGGCCTGCGCCCGCTGCCCAGAGACGCTCCTCCTGGAACTGCATCATCTGGTAGGTGAAGCCCTTGCCCTCCTCCCCGATCAGGTTCCGTTGCGGCACGCGGACATCCTCAAAAAAGAGCTGCGCCGTATCGGAAGAACGCATGCCCATCTTGTCGAGCTTGCGCGCGAGCGTGATGCCAGGGCTGTCCATCGGGACAACCACCAGTGACTTGCTTTCATGCATGGCGCCATCGCTGGTGTTGACCAGCATGCACATGAAGTCGGCCTGAGCGCCGTTGGTGATCCACATTTTCTGCCCGTTGATGATGTAGTCATCCCCGTCTTTGCGGGCATTGCTTTTAATCGCGGCAACGTCGGAGCCCGCGCCGGGTTCCGAGACACCGATACAGGCCACATAGTCGCCGGCGATCGCGGGTTTGAGGTATGTCTCCCGCACATAGTCTGAGCCGAAGCGGGCAAGGGCGGGCGTTGCCATATCGGTTTGCACACCGATTGCCATGGGAACGCCACCGCAGTTGATCTGGCCCAGTGTTTCCGATACCGCAAGGCTATAGGAGTAATCAAGGCCAAGCCCGCCATATTCCTCTGGCTTGCAGACACCCAGGAACCCCTGATCACCGAGTTTCTTGAAAAGCTCATGTGCAGGAAAAGCGCCGTCTTTCTCCCATTCATCGACATGCGGATTGATTTCCTGATCGATGAATTTGGTGAGGGAGCGAATCAGCTCCCGATGTTCCGGTCCGTAAATCATTCTCCGTCCTCCCGTAAAAACGCAGGTACTTCCGCCAAATGAAATCCGTTGAAGGGCTTGTTGTTCTTGTGATCTGGCATATCCCAGTTCATGCGGATATTTGGGGCGCCGCCATCAATGCGCAGGCAGCTTCCGGTTATGAAGCTGGCCGCTTCCGAGAGCAGGAAGACAATGCCGGCGGAAACTTCCGATTCGGTTCCCATTCGTTTCACGGGGT
>CALEMG010000379.1 GCA_937910835.1 uncultured Alphaproteobacteria bacterium
GTTTTAGCCCTTTCGCTTCGGCTGCTTCCGCCGTCATCAAGACAACGGCCGCCGCCCCGTCATTGATACCAGATGCGTTTCCCGCCGTCACCGACCCGTCCTTTGCAAAGGCAGGGCGCAGGCCACCAAGCTTTTCAGCCGTCGTTCCGCCTCGGATATACTCGTCCTGATCGACAACCACATCGCCTTTGCGTGTGGAAATAGTGACCGGTACGATCTCGTCCTTGAAGCGCCCCGATGCCTGCGCTTCTGAAGCTTTACGTTGCGACTCCGCTGCGAACTCATCCTGAACTTCCCGGGTGATCTGCCATTTCGCAGCGACATTTTCCGCCGTATTCCCCATGTGATAGCCATGAAAGGCGTCGATCCGCCCATCTTTCAGCATCGTATCTGTGAATTCGAGCGGACCCATTTTCTGGCCATTGCGCAAATGCGCGCAATGCGGTGCCTGGCTCATGCTTTCCTGACCGCCCGCAACCACAACTTGCGAATCGCCGTTCAGAATTGCCTGATAGCCAAGCGCTACGGCGCGAAGACCAGAGCCACAAAGCTGGTTTACACCCCAGGCCGGAACTTCATACGGCACACCGGCATTGACAGAAGCCTGCCGCGCCGGGTTCTGGCCCTGCCCCGCGCTCAGGATCTGGCCAAGGATAACCTCGGAGACCTCACTTGCCTCCGTCTTGGAACGGGAGAGCGATTCCTTGATAACAATCTCACCGAGCTTATGCGCCGTCAACGGTGCCAATGCGCCATTGAAAGAACCAACCGGCGTGCGTACCGCACTGGTAATGACAACATCCATAATTTATTTCTCCTGTGTTCGAATGTGTAATTTTAATTCAAAATTCACTTCGTATGAGAAACTTTACAATCATTTTTCTTACTCATACGAAATAACGTTAGTTTTTCGGAACCGCAACCCCTTTTTTTATTTCATCACCTAAAAACTCAGTTTGCCATGATCCAATCCCCCAATTGACGCCATAAGCCATCCTCTGCCTTGCCTCCGGCCATCATGCCGACATGTCCCGAGGGCGGAGTGATGACTGTCGCGGATGGCAAGGCGGACGCGAGCGCGAGCGCGGAGGATCGTGGAACGATCTTGTCGGTTTTTGGAACGGCAATAAGGGACGCTACGGTAACATCCTGCGGTCGAACGATTTCCCCGTCAACCGCCCATTGCAACGAATTCGGCTCATTCCGACCATACCATTTATCAAAGACATCCCCGGCCACATGCCGGACGAGTGGATAGCCATCATTCAGCCAGTCTTCAATAGCGACAAACTCCTGCGACTGATCGGACGCCATATTCATTTTCACGAATTTGCGAAACTTTCGAAGCCCGAGATTCGGATCAAGGCTGGCAAAGAGAGTTTGCAGCAGATCAACGGGCAATTCCCCAAATCCCGCAAGAATACTGGCCCACATCTCCCGCTGATCGAAAAGCGCCTTTGCCTGGCCACCAAACTCCGCATGAAAATCCCAGGGCGCAGCAATGGCAATGAAGCTTTTAATCTTGTCCTGCCGCCGTTGCGCAGCGGCGGTCGACAGCGTTCCTCCCATGCAGTATCCCGCAAGATGAAGGGGCGCCCTGGAGAAGGCATCGGACGCAAAATCGATCGCCGGGCAGATCCGTTCGTTTATATAATCGGCGACATCGAATTCA
>CALEMG010000380.1 GCA_937910835.1 uncultured Alphaproteobacteria bacterium
TGCTAGAACGCTTGTACGAGCCCTTCTTCACGACCAAATTCACCGGCCGCGGGCAGCTTCTCTTCCACCAGATCAAGGGCGATAATCGGCGCGGCATTCACCAGCGCAGCTCCCTGCACGGCATTCAGGCCGACCCCACCGCATCCGATCACCACGACAGAGGACCCATATTCCACCTCAGCCGTATTGACGACAGCGCCAAGCCCCGTGATAACGCCGCAGGAAAGAAGAGATGCCGCATCCAAGGGGAAGTCCTTGGGAAGGGTTACCAATTGCGACTGATCGACAACCACCTCTTCGGCAAAGGCACCGGTATGAAGTCCCTGTCCTACTTTTTCACCCTTTTCTGATGTCAGGCGACTATCCACGTCGATTGGAAAGAAGGTTGAGCAAATAAATGGCTCCCCATTTTCGCAGTCCGCGCAGTGCCCACAGGACCGAATAAGCGTGACGAGGACGTGATCGCCTACTTGAATATTGCGCACACCCGTGCCGGTTTCTACAACGACGCCAGCGGCTTCATGACCGAGCACCAATGGGAGCGTACCACCCCAACCGCCATCCATATAGGTAATGTCCGAATGACATATTGCGCAGGCCGCCAGCTTGACCCGCACCTCCCCCTCTTGTGGCTGTGCGATCGTGATATCCTCAATTTGCAGCGGTTTATTAAACTCCCGGCAGACAGCAGCTTTCATGTATCACTCCCTGATTTTATATTAGCGGCAAGTCTTCATGAACCCGGACCGGAAAGTCAATCATAGCCTTTTCGCATCGGTCATTTTTTTCGCCCGTTTGTTGACGGTTACAAAATTCCATTCCATGCATTTTACGAATAGCGCGAAGCATAAACTTATTTTACGCCCGATCTATTATCGCTAATGTCAACATTATCGCTGCGTATCCATTGTCAAAGAACAAGAGTGGCGAAACTGGGAGGATACATATGAAAAAGCTATTTGGTTTAACTTTGGCAACCGCAATGGCGGTTACCGGTGCGATTTCGGCGCATGCCGCTGAAGTCACCTTAACCCTGCATCACTTTCTAAGCCCCAAAGCGCCCGCACATACAAAAATGCTGCAGCCCTGGGCAGAAAAGATCGCTAAAGACTCTAACGGCCGCATTGAGGTCAAGATTTTTCCGTCAATGGCGCTTGGCGGCAAGCCGCCGGAACTTTATCAGCAAGTCCGTGACGGGGTTGTGGATATGGTCTGGACGGTTCCGGGCTATACGCCGGGTGTTTTCCCGCGCATAGAAGTTTTCGAATTGCCGACAGTTCATAAAGGCGACGCCAAGGCGACAAATGCCGCCATTCAGGAAATATTCCCGATGATTGCCGAAGATTTTGCTGATGTGAAACCACTTCTCGTCCATGTGCACGCTGGCAATGCCTTGCATACGACATCGAAGAAAGTTACATCGCTTAATGATGTGAAAGGCATGAAAATCCGCACACCGTCCCGGAGTGGCGGCTGGATGATTGAAGCATGGGGCGCGGATCCTGTTGGAATGCCACTACCCGACCTGCCGCAGTCTCTTTCCAAGGGCGTTGTTGAAGGAGGTCTCGTTCCTTTCGAGATTTTCCCCCCGTTCAAGCTGGCAGAACTTACCAAGTACTCCCTCGTTGGTGGGGATAATGAGCGGTTTGGTACGGCGACATTCCTCTTCGCG
>CALEMG010000381.1 GCA_937910835.1 uncultured Alphaproteobacteria bacterium
TCTTACGAATATGGCCGGGTCTTTGTCACCACCTCCTACGGTGATGCAATTGCGCTCGACGGGGAGACCGGCGAGGAGCTTTGGAAAACCAGCCTGGGCGTGCCACTCCGCGCTGCGCCGACCATCGCGGATATGCAGGTTTTCGCCATCACCTTCGACAGCCGGATTTTCGCGTTCGACGCGGCGACGGGGGAGATTAATTGGAATTTTGAAGGCGGCGTGGAAACCACCGGCCTTCTGGGCGCGGCCAGCCCGGCTTTTGCGACCGGCACCGTCGTTGTGCCTTTCGCAAGCGGGGAGATTTTTGCCCTCCGTGCCGCCAATGGTCAACAGGCCTGGAGCGAGCAACTCGTCCGCCGCCGTTTTTACAGTTCGCTCACCTCGCTCACCGATATCAATGCCTTCCCCGTGATCGACCGGGGCGTCGTCTATGCCGCCAGCTATTCAGGGCGCATGATCGCCGTTGATCTCCGTTCGGGCAACCGGCTGTGGGATCAGGAAATCTCGACGCTCCAGACCCCTTGGATTGCGGGTGACTTCCTGTTCGTCGTCACGACCGATGGCGATCTTGTCTGCCTGTCGCGGCGCAATGGCCTGATCCGCTGGGTCCGCCCGCTTGGGAAGTATGAAGACCCGGAGGAAAAACGCGATCTGATCATCTGGACCGGCCCGATTTTGGCGAGTGACCGGCTGATCCTCGTTTCGAACTATGGCGTCGCGGTCTCGGTCTCCCCCTATGACGGGAAGATTTTGGGCCAGATCGAGCTTTCCGACAATGCCTCGATCCCGCCGGTGGTGGCCGGAAACACCCTGTATATCCTGACGGACAACGCCGATCTGGTGGCGTTGCGCGCATCAAGCGAAGAATAGAAGATGTCCTTTACCGTTGCGATCATTGGCCGTCCGAATGTCGGCAAATCGACCTTGTTCAACCGTCTGGTGGGCAAGAAGCTGGCGCTTGTCGATGACACGCCGGGCGTCACCCGCGACCGCCGCGAGGGTGAGGCGAGCATCAGTAATCTGCATTTCCGCGTGATCGACACGGCGGGACTGGAGGAGAAATTCGACGATAGCCTGGAAGGGCGTATGCGCCGCCAGACGGAAATCGCACTTGAAGAAGCGGACGTCGCGCTGATGCTGATCGATGCGCGCACCGGGATTACGCCGCTGGACAAGCATTTTGCGGGCTGGCTCAGAAAGTCGAAAACGCCGGTTATTCTCATCGCCAATAAATGCGAGGGCAAGGCCGGGATGCCGGGCCTGATGGAGAGTTTTTCGCTCGGCCTTGGGGAGCCGATTGCACTCTCCGCCGAGCATGGCGAGGGGTTGTCAGAGCTCTTTGACGCGTTACTCCCGTTCGAGGCGCAAGACAGCGAAGGGGATGAGGACGACGAGGAAAAACCTCTGCAGCTCGCCATCGTAGGGCGCCCGAATGCGGGCAAGTCAACGCTCGTCAATTACCTCATCGGCGAGGATCGCATGCTGACCGGGCCGGAGGCCGGGGTTACGCGCGATGCCATCGCCGTCGAGTGGAACTATGAAGGCCGCGCGATCAAGCTCGTCGATACGGCGGGCCTCCGCAAAAAGGCGCGGGTGCAGAAGAAGCTCGAAAAGCTCTCCGTTGCCGACAGTCTCCGGGTGATCCGCATGGCGGAGGTGGTCGTCCTCATGGTCGATGCGGAGGAAACCTTCGAGAAACAGGATCTCACCATCGCCGCTCATGTGATCGAGGAGGGGCGCGCCCTCGTCATCGCGGTCAATAAATGGGACACGGTGAAGGACCGGCAGGGCACGCTCAAGCTCATCCGCGACCGGCTCTCCATCTCGCTGCCGCAGGTGCGCGGCGTGCCGGTAGTGACCCTCTCGGCGCTGTCGGGCCGGGGGGTCGAAAAGCTGATCCCGGCGGTGCTGGAGGTGTATGAGCTCTGGAATACCCGCATTTCGACAGCAAAGCTTAACCGCTGGCTGGAGGTGATGCTGGAGCAGCATCCGCCGCCTATGGCCAAGGGACGCCGCCTTAAAATCCGTTATATGACGCAGGTCAAGGCCCGCCCGCCGACCTTCTCGCTGTTTATGTCATCCCGTGGCGAACTGCCGGAAAGCTATATCCGCTATCTGATCAATGGCCTGCGCGAGGATTTCAAACTCCCCGCCGTCCCCATCCGCCTTTTCCCACGCACGGGGAAGAACCCCTATGCGGATAAGGGGTGAGGGGACAAAAAAAGGAATCATTGAGCTGCTGCCAACGCCATTGATTTTAATAGTTCAGGGTGCTGCGCGATTACTGCAACAAGCGTCAACCTTTGAGCGCCTGCTGCATATAGAAAGTACTCGCATCCTTCGACGGCGTTCTCGTGCCATGTCGTTACGATATCGAGAAATCCAGCACTTTCAATGAGTTGGTCGAGTTCGTCATGAAGCAATTCAGAATCTGCGCCAACGCAACAAATCTCTTGGCATCCATTTTTTATCAGGCTGTCCGCAATACCTAAGATTTCTTCCAGCTCTTTTTGATTTGACGCCGTTACAAGGGCTACAAACGGCGAAGTGAAATATTTGGTTGCCACGTCACTTGTCGAGATAATACTGACTTCTCTTTCGCCGAATTGTACCATTTCAATCCCATACCAATCACGCGTATTAGGAAATTATCAGGGCTAAATGATTAAGATACTACTTATAAAGCACAATTATATCGATTTTTACAACGCAATATATTTCAATCTCTAGAGAGCTATATCTACCCCCCAAACAGCACGCCATTCTCCTCGCTGAGGACGGCATCAACGAACATTTGCGCCTTGGTTTCGGGGCGGGGGTGGTCTTCGGGGTTTTCGGCGGGGTAGGCGACGGCGCGGAGGCGGGTGCGGGTTGGACCGGGGTCGATCAGGTTGACGCGGAGGTTGGTTTTCGTAACCTCTGCGGCGTAGGTTTTAGCGATCACCTCAAGGGCCGCCTTGCTGGCAGCGTAGCCACTCCAGAACTGTTTGTTTTCATGGGCGACATTGGAGGTGACGAAGAGCGCGCGGCCTGCTTCGCTCTGGCGGAGCAGGGGATCGAGCGCGCGGAGCAGCCGCTGGTTCGCATGGACATTGAGGCGAAACACTTCCTCCCACAGCTCCGGCACATATTGCTGCGTCGGCATCAGCTTGCCGACCATGCCCGCGTTCCCGACAAAAATATCGAGCTTTTTCCAGCGCTCATAGAGCGGCATGGCGAGGCCGTCGATGGCGGCGGTGTCGAGCAAATCAAGCGGGACGAGCGTGGCGCTGCCGCCCGCATTCTGGATTTCGTCATCCACTTCCTCCAGCCCGCCGACGGAGCGGGCGACGAGGATGACATGCGCGCCTTCGCCTGCGAATTTCTTGGCAACCGCCGCGCCGATACCGCTTGAGGCACCAGTGATCAGCGCCACTTTATCTTGTAATTTACCGGACATAGGATCTTTCGTTAATCTGATATATTAATAACGCTCGGCGAGCAGGGTGAGTTCCTTATCCACTCCGCTCTCGTTATCGACAAGCTCGATAGGATAGTCGCCGGTGAAGCAGGCATCACAATATTGCGGCTGTTTCGCGTTGCGCCCCTCTTCGCCCATGGCCCGATATAGCCCGTCGAGCGAGATGAAGCTGAGGCTGTCCGCGCCGATAAAGGCGCACATCTCATCGAGCGCATATTGCGCGGCGAGAAGTTTCGCCCGGCTCGGTGTATCGACCCCATAGAAGCAGCTATGGGTCGTCGGCGGGCTGGCGATGCGCATATGCACCTCAGTCGCGCCGGCCTCGCGCACCATCTGCACGATCTTGGTGGAGGTGGTGCCGCGGACGATGCTGTCATCGACGAGGATGACGCGCTTGCCGTCGATCAGGGCGCGGTTGGCGTTATGCTTGAGCTTGACGCCGAGATGGCGGATCTGGTCCGTCGGTTCAATAAAGGTCCGGCCCACATAATGGTTGCGGATGATGCCGAGATCGAAGGGGATACCCGATTCTTCTGCATAGCCGATGGCGGCGGGGGTGCCGCTGTCGGGCACGGGGATGATCAGGTCGGCCTCGACCGAGTTTTCAAGCGCGAGCTGGCGGCCGATCGATTTTCGCACATCATAGACCGAGCGCCCCTCGACCACGCTGTCGGGGCGGGAGAAATAGATATGCTCGAAGATGCAGAATCGCTTGGGCGGGGCGGAGAAGGGGAAATGGCTGGACAGGCCACTCTCATCGACGACGACGACTTCGCCGGGCGACACATCGCGAATGAATTCCGCGCCGATGATATCGAGGGCGCAACTTTCCGAGGTTAGAATAAAGGAGTTTTCGAGCTTGCCGAGAACCAGCGGGCGAACCCCGAATGGATCGCGCATGCCAATCATCTTCTTGCTGGTCTGCGCGACCAGCGAATAGGCGCCGGTGATCTTCGACATGGCATCGACCAGACAATCGACAATGCGGGTTTTCTTGCTGTTGGCGACCAGATGGATGATCACCTCGGTATCCATGGTTGACTGGAAGATGCTGCCCTCCTGCACGAGGCGGCGATGCAGCGTGGAAGCGTTGGTGAGGTTGCCATTATGGGCGACCGCAAGGCCGCCATTGGCGAGATCGGCAAAGATCGGTTGCACATTGCGAAGGACGGTTCCGCCCGTCGTGGCGTAGCGGTTATGGCCGAGCGCGGCGCTGCCTTTCAGGCTGTTGATCACTTCCTCGGTCGAGAAGTTGTCGCCAACCTTGCCCATGGCCTTATGGGAATGGAAATGCTTGCCATCATGGCTGACGATCCCGGCGGCCTCCTGGCCCCGGTGCTGTAATGCATGAAGGCCGAGGGCGGCGAGGGCGGCCGCTTCCGAATGGCCGTAAATTCCGAATACCCCGCATTCCTCATGCAGCTTGTCATCGTCAAACGGATTGCACGAAACACGGTCGGCGGAAATCTCTGTCATTAGGGTTTTTCCTGTGAGCTCTTGGTTAGGTTTTCCATCTGCTGTCTGGCCTTGTCGTCATAGCCCTTGTCGAGGAGGTTCACGGCATCATCGACACCGCTTTTCAGTCCGTCTTTCACGCCCTCGGGCAGTTCGTCATATTTCTCTTTCAGGCGATCCATGGTGTCCTTGTCGCTTTCCTTCGAAATATTCAGATTCTCCTGCATATCCGGCGGCAACAACCGCGCAACAAACTCGCCGCTGCCTTCAATGATTGGCAGCAACTTCGCCTGCAATATCCACTCCGGCCGGTCCTTCTCGGGGATGAACTGGACGAAAACCAGCCAGGCGATCCCGAGCAGGATGGCACCGCGCGCGATGCCGAAGAAAATACCGAGCGAACGATCCAGCGCTCCCAGGCTCGATGCCTTGACCTTTTCCGATATTGCATGGCTGATATAGGACAAAATGACGAGCGAGAGAATAAAAATCACCGCTCCGGTCAAAATATCTGCGATCAGCAGGTTCAGAATGAACTCCCGCGCGATCGGTTGCAGCAGCGGAAAGAGATAAAGGCTGAGGAAAACCGCGCCAATCCAGCCCGCCACGGACAGGGTTTCTTTCACAAACCCCCGGACGAAACCGAAGATCGCCGAAATCAGCAGGATCACCAATATGACGGCATCGGCGCCTTGGATGGGCATATTTTCCATGGGTACTCCTACTCTCTATACTGCCCGGGTCATCGGCTTGGTCTCGGAGAAGAGCGAGACGATTTCCCGTAAATGCTCAATTTCAATAATCTTCATGGATCCGCTTTTCACCTTGCTGCCGGTGGGAATGATGGCGGTGGTAAAGCCGAGCTTCGCCGCCTCCTTCAACCGGGCGTCTGTCTGGCCGACGGGTCTTACCTCACCGGAAAGGCCAATCTCCCCGAAAAAGAGGCTGCCGGGTGGCACGGGGATGTCTGAGATGGAGGAGACAAGCGCCGCCGCAACGGCAAGGTCTGCCGCCGGTTCCTGCACCCTGAGGCCGCCCGCTACATTCAAATATACCTCGCTGCCCGAGAAGGAAAGGTCGCAGCGCGTGTCCAGCACCGCAAGGATCATGGCGAGGCGGGCATTGTCCCATCCGACGACGGCGCGGCGCGGGGTGGCTTGCGCGGTGGCGGCGACCAGTCCCTGAATTTCGACAAGCAACGGACGGGTGCCCTCCATCCCGGCAAAGACCGAGGCGCCGCTGATTGTCTTGTCGGGGCTGCTGATAAAGAGAGAGGAGGGGTTGGCAACCTCCTTCAATCCCGCGTCGGACATCTCGAACACGCCGATTTCATCGGTTGCGCCGAAGCGGTTCTTCACCGCGCGCAGGATGCGGAACTGATGGCCTCGATCCCCTTCGAAATAGAGCACAGTGTCGACCATATGCTCCAGCACGCGGGGGCCGGCGATCTGCCCGTCCTTGGTGACGTGGCCCACAAGAATGACGCTGGTGCCGGTTTTCCGCGCGAGGCGGATCAACTCCTGCGCGGAGGCGCGCACTTGCGCCACGGTACCCGGCGCACTCGGCAGATTGTCGGCGAAGACGGTCTGGATCGAATCGATAACTAGCAGCTTGGGGGCGGGCCTCGCCGTGTCCACGCTTGTGATGATATCGCGGATCGAGTTGGCGGAGGCAAGCTGCACCGGCGCATCGGCCAGGCCGAGCCGCTGCGCCCGCATGGAGATTTGCTGCGTTGCCTCCTCGCCGGAGATGTAAATACAAGGCGCGCCCGCGAGCGCCATTTTCGCGACTGCCTGAAGCAGCAGCGTTGATTTGCCGATGCCGGGATCGCCGCCGATCAGGATGGAGGAGCCGGGCACGAAGCCGCCGCCCAGCACCCGGTCCAGCTCTCCGATATGGCTGATTGAGCGTTTATAGTCGGAGATATCGGCATTGAGCGCCGTGAAGGTGAGGTTGCGCCCCTTGCCGGTGGTGAGGCCGCTCGGCACGGCCACATCGGCGGTGCTTTCAAGAAGCGAGTTCCACTCCCCGCAGGAATCGCAACGCCCCTGCCACTTCCGATAGGTTTCGCCGCAGCTCTGGCAGGTGAATTGTTCGCTGGGTCGCGCCATTCAGCTTTCCGTTTAATCTGTTTCGGTCGCCGCCGTAAAAGTCTCAAATAAGGGCAGTTCGCCCTAAAATTCAGGGTTTCAAAATATCCAGTTTGATCGGGCCATCCACATCGCCATGGACAAATTGCTCCACATAAGGATCGCCGCAGGTATCAATATCCGCCGCCGGTCCCGCCCAAACCACATTCCCCTTATAAAGGAGGGCGATGCGGTCTGCAATTTTTTGCGCACTCTCCATATCATGGGAAATGGTCAGGGTCGTCGCACCGAGATCCTGCGTACAGTCGCGGATGAGATTGTCGATCACGTCGCCCATGATCGGGTCGAGGCCGGTCGTTGGCTCATCGAAGAAGATAATCTCCGGCTCCGCCGCGATGGCGCGGGCGAGGCCGACGCGCTTCTGCATGCCGATGGAAAGCTCCGCCGGGCGCTTGG
>CALEMG010000382.1 GCA_937910835.1 uncultured Alphaproteobacteria bacterium
TAATGCTGAATGCGCCGGTTCCCGCGGCGAAGAAGGCACTTGCTAAGGCTGGTTTGACGCCAGACGATATTGATCTTTTTTGAAATAAACGAGGCTTTTGCCGTCGTTGCCGAAAAATTCATTCGCGATCTGAAGCTTGACCGGAGCAAAGTGAATGTTAATGGCGGCGCAATGGCGCTTGGTCATCCGATCGGGGCCACCGGATCAATCCTGATCGGCACTTTGCTCGACGAACTTGAGCGCCAGGATAAAAAACGCGGACTGGTTACCATGTGCGCCGCGGGCGGAATGGCCCCGGCAATTATTGTCGAACGTCTCGATAGCTAGACTGTATCAGCTCTAACGAAAGCATCCGCGAGCCCGGAATAACCCGGGCTCGCCTCCTTCTCTCACGCAGTTTTTTGCAGCAGCCTAGCCACTTGCCGAATAGGCGTAGAAGAACGCTTTATTCTTGAAAGGATAAGGGCCCCTTCTATGGCCGCAACGACCAGTTCCGCCTCCATTCGTGCTTGCTCATCTGCCATTCCTGACCCTTCAAACACCTATGAAATCTGACCTATCCAGCGATCCATCGCCGCCTCCCCGGCTTTCGTCAGGATCGGGGACTGAGGTGCTGTCTCCAACATCGTCGTGGCAATCGGACATCCCGACCGGAAATCAGATTTCTCCATCCATCCCGCGACGACGTCACAGTAAGCGGCGATAAACTGTTTCGGTTCGGGATAGCGCCTCGTCAGTTCCGCAAGTGTTTCGCAGATCAGATCCGCCGCCATTTCAACGGCTGCCTCCGCCAACCCTTCCTTTCCGCTTGGAAAGTAGTAATAGAGCGATCCTTTCGGAGCCCCGCTCTCGGCTAGGATTTGCTGCAGCCCTGTTGACGCATAGCCCTGCCGTCGAAATAACCGCATGGAGGTATGAACAAGATTATGCTTATGCTGTGTCGATTCTTTCATGCCTAATTCTATATTGACCGGTCTTCATAGTCAAATTATAGTGACTGGTCTACATATAAAAATAATCCACAAGGGAACATAAAAAATGACGACAAGAACAACGTTGGAGATTCTGGAGGACGGCATCGCCTCAATCATACTCGACGATGGCAAGGTCAATGCGATGTCGACAGAGATGCTGGCAGAAATCGGGGCGCAACTGGACAAGGCATCAGAGGCGGCTGAAATTATCGTCCTTTCAGGACGTGAAGGAATTTTCTCAGCCGGGTTTGATCTTGCTGTCCTCGGTGGTGACCAAAAGGAAAAACAAGAAATGGTTGCCGCCGGCTTTCGTCTCGTGGAAAAATTCTTAACGCATCCGCAACCGATTATTGTTGCCTGTACCGGTCATGCCTACCCGATGGGCGCCTTCCTCATGCTCTCTTCCGATATTCGCATTGGTGCGCTTGGAAACTGGCGTATGGGATTGAACGAAGTAGCAATCAAACTCACAGTTCCCCATTTCGCTCTGGAGCTTGCGCGCCACCGCCTCACTCCTCCGGCTTTCGCACAAATCACGACAGCGACAATGTTTGGGCCTGAGGCCGCGTGCAGGGCCGGTTATCTTGACGAAGTCGTTAGTACCGAGAAATTGCTGCCCTGTGTCTTCGAACGGGCTGCAAATCTGGTAAAAACGCTCGATAGGGATAGCTATATCGGCACTAAGGCCCGCCTGAGCGCCAAGGTTCTATCGGCTATCCGCGCGGGCGCGCAGAAAGACGGACTGATTGACTAGGCCGCCTGGCCAATTTTTTAGCAACATTATGCGACGGAAACCGCTATTTTCTGACCTACATATCATATCTTTAGATGTCTCTTGGAGAAACGTCACAGACTATAGCTTTCCGCCGCATTCTTGGGGAATAATTCTTCGATCATGACCCGCCGTGACGACAGGCCCTGTCGATGATGATGATCGAGAAATGTATTTATTGTCGCTTCATTTCCGTTGATGCCGTAAGACCAGAAGTTATCCCCCATCAGCTTCTTCGCCTCACTCAAATGATCTTCGACAAATGGCATGGTCACCTTGGTGGCGGAGGTATCCGCCAGCAGAGCCTCAGCAGACGCTTTTGACGCACTAAATGCCTTCATGAGGGCGCCCGCAAGAAACGGATGCGCTTCGAGCAGTTCCCGTCGCACACCGAGGAGATGCATAATCGGAAAGATACCGGTTTTCTTCCAATAGGCGCTCGCGGTCTCCACCGTATTACCAAAAAGACGGCCGACATTCGAGATTTGGTCATCAAAGCATTTGGGGCTGCGTGGCCCGATAAACCCGTCAATCTCCCCCGAAATAAGGAGGTCATTCAGGGATTTATCCTCGGGCGCGGCCGTCATCTTGACGTCGCCGGGCAATTTGATGGCTATTTTCTCCGGACGTCCGGGGGAGTTCATGCCGCCCCGCACCCAATGAATATCAGACGGTTTGACACCATATTCATCTTCCAGAATAGCGCGCGCCCACACATTCGCACTAAGCTGATATTCTGCAATCCCGATTTTCCGACCCCGTACCTGCTCCGGTATTTCGTTCCCCCTATCCGTCCGGATATAGATGGCGCTATGGCGAAAGGCTCGCGATAAGAATATCGGCAGCGCCTGATATTTTGGCCGGTCTTGTGCAATACTGACAACTTGGCTCGCAAAAGAAACTTCCGAAATATCAAAATCCTGATGGCGAAAGGCGCGAAAGAACATTTCCTCAGGCGTGAGTGCCATAAATATCGGATCAACCCCGTCAATCTGCACTCGCCCATCGATTAAGGCACGATTTCGGTCATAGTCTCCAATGGCGATTGAAAGCTGTAATTTCCCCATCTACCTGTTCCCTGTTATATCGTTTTCGGATACCCCGAAACGGGCACCTGCTCGCGCATGATCTGCACCTCACCGGATCTACCGGAGTTTAGAATACCGTGACAGACTTCGAGCGTGGCATGCCCCCATCGCTCATCCTGAACCGCAGGTGCGTTTTCCCTAACCAAAGCCCAAAGCGCATTCAGAACATTCCTCCTCCCCGCGATGACGGGCAGGACACGCTCGGTTCTGATATAATCCCCTCCATATATTTCAAGCGCTTGTGGTGTGACTCGGATATCCGCATGATCAAACGTCAGGGTCAATTCTCCAAAATGTTCATTTCCCGACGCCTTTAGAGATTTTGCAACTGAGCCAAACGCCCGCCGGTTTTTGAGGATTTCCTCTGCCTTGCCATCAACCGTCTTAAGCAGTTTTCTCGCCGCACCATACTGCGCCGGATCTTTTTTTATCCCAAGCTCCGACATCCAGTTAAACTCTTCATCTGTATCAAAATGGGCATAGCCGGAATAAAAGAGGTTGGCGGAAATACCGTTTTCAAATTTCAGGAGCGCCATATAGGCCCCTTCAGAGGATCTCTGCTTATCCCAATCACCGGTATGAGCAAAAACCTGTTTTGTCCGTCCCCCGGCAAGCAGGCGGACGACATCAACCTGATGAGCAGCCTGACTGAAGAGAACGCCGCCTCCGTCTTCGGTCCGTAACTCCTCCAGGCGGCGCGGTCGATACATGAAATCCGTATAATAGCTCGTCCGTATCATCCTGAGCGATCCAAACTCTTCGGATTTGACGATCCGCAGGCAAGCCTCAATTTGCGGATCAAAACTATGGCTGGGACCGACAATTACCTTGCCCTTACTGCGGGCTGCCGCCTCGATGATTGCCCGGCTGGATGCGAGATCGACAGCTATTGGCTTTTCTATGAGGATATGTTTGCCGGCATTCAATACCGCGATGGCATGCTCCTCGTGAAGCTGATGCGGACTGGCGATATAGACTGCCTCAACAGAAGGGTCGGCTGCCAGCTTCTCTACTTCAGAATAGACGGCCGCGTCGTATCTCGAAGAAAAGCTCTCCCGCGCATCTGCTCTTATGTCGCAGGCCGCAACAAGGTTGAACCGCGGATCCCTCTCGAAATCCGGCAGCATAAGCATAAAGGCCCGGCCCAGTCCAATCACGCCGATTCCCACCGCGTCAACGCGCTTATCTTGCTCATCAGAGGTCAAGAGTAATCTCTCCCCCTTTTGCGCGTGAAACGCAGATCATGATGAAATCTTCTCTCTCGTCGTTGCTAAGCACCAGATCGCGATGATCGGTTTCACCGGCAATCAAGCGGGTCTTGCATGAACCGCACGTCCCGCTTTCGCATGATGACCTCAGGTCGTAGCCATGATTACGTAATGTTCCGAGAATTGTCTGATCCTGCGGGATGGTAATCCGGGTGTTGGATTTTCTCAAAAAAACGGTGAAGGACACATCGTCATGTTGAAGGACTTCCACCGGATTGAAATCCTCAAAATGAATTTGGCTTTCAGGCCAATGACCGGACAAATCCTGGACCATTTCCATCATCGGTTTCGGCCCACAACAATAAACATGTGTTTGGGCGGGCGTTTCAAAATACGGCCAGAAATCATAGCTGTTGGCAATGTCCCCCTCATCATGATGCAGGGTAACATGAGGGGCGAGCCCAGCCTCGGCCAACTGATCGGCGAAGACTGTGCTCTCGCGCGATTGCGTGCAATAGACCAGATGGAAATTTTCATGCCCTTCAGATAGGAGCTTTCGGCACATTGCTAAAATAGGCGTAATGCCAATTCCACCTGCAATAAAAAGATATTCTTCTGCGGGAACCAGTTCAAAATTATTCTCAGGCGGTAGTATCTCCAGAATATCGCCAATATTCGTTTCTTTGACGAGACTAAGGGAGGCAGCCCTCACAACCTTATACGCATTTATCGCCAAAAGATAGTGCCCCCTTTCCAACGGGCTATTCGCGAGGGAATAATGACGCATCCCGCCCTGCGGTGTTTTAACGGAAATATGCGCACCCGCGCTGAATTCAGGCAAGTCCCCACCATGCACCGATCGCAGTATCAATACGCAATAATCATTCGCGATAACCTTCTTTTCAGTAATCACGACATTTAAAAAATCGGTTTGCATCATAAGGGCCTACCAGCTATATTTCAAAATAATATTAGATATCTAATAATAAATTGCAAGAACTAGAAACTCCCTTGCTGAAGATAAAGGAAAGCTGGAGGCCTTTATGCTGACACCAGAAGAGAATGATCTCTTATGCCGTGTTGAAGGCGATGCCCCGATGGGCCAAATGATGCGCCGTCACTGGATCCCCGCCCTGATGTCGAAGGAACTTATTGCCGACGGCAAACCGGCTCGTGTCCGGCTTATGGGCGAAGATCTGGTTGCGTTTCGCGACAGTGACGGGAAAATTGGCCTGCTGGATGAGTTTTGCCCACATAGAGGCCCATCTTTGGTTTATGGCCGAAATGAACAATGTGGTTTGCGCTGTCTTTATCACGGCTGGAAATTTGACGTTTCGGGCAATGTCGTTGAAATGCCATCCGAGCCAGCGAACAGCCCGCTCAAGAAAAAGACAAAAATCAAATCCTACCCAACGGAAGAAACAGGCGGTTTTGTATGTGCTTATATGGGGCCGAGAGAGGAAATGTCCGCGTTTGAGCGCCCCCCATTCGGCCCTGATGATGAAACCCAGATCTCTATTGCTAAGGTCAAGGTGCCCTGCAACTGGGCGCAAATTCAGGAGGGACAGATTGATTCTGCGCATTCCTCCAGCCTGCACTCCACGGATATGGTACCGGCCCGCGTTGACTCCGCTGGTGTGAGGGAAAAGAACTGGACGCGCCCGTCAACCGACAAGGCCCCCAGAATGATTACGCAAACCACGCCATATGGGTTTCGTTATGTCGCGCTCAGACGGCCGATCAAGGATGCGCGGACACATGACTATGCCCGGGTCACGGTATATGTTGCGCCGTTTATCTCGCTGATCCCGCCAAATTCATCCTATAACGTCGCCAGCATCGTCGTGCCAGCAGATGATCAAAGCAGCTGGTTTTATTTTATATCCTGGGGCGGGGAAGCGACGGTCGGCACGGAACAATGGCGGCAGTTCAACCAGCTCGTCATGGGGGAGGATATCGACAGCAACTACAACAGCATACGAACCCTGGAAAATGATTTTCTCCAGGACCGGGAACTAATGAAGAATGGCAGTTTCACTGGCCTGCCCGGCATTCCCAATCAGGATATTGCCATGTGGGTGAGTATGGGAAAAACTGTCGATCGTAGCCGAGATAACCTCGGCGCAAGCGATTTTGCGGTCGTCGAATTCCGTCGCCTGATGGTGGATGCCGTCACTCGGTTTCGCGATGGCAAGGCGAAGCCGATTGGGTTTTCCGACCCGCATATCCCTCAGGTCGAGATTTCCTCCTATCAGGGTATTATTCCGAAAGGCACGGATTGGCTCACCCTGGGGACCGGAGAGACCGAGCAGGAAATCCTCGGGAAAATCTCCAAGGCGGCACCTTAATCCATCGCAGAAACAGTCAACTTCTTATGCCAAGGCTTCTTGTCGAGGGGATTTTCTTCCCTTCGGCAAGCGCATGCGCTTCATCGACGGCAAGATTATGGACCATCGTCAGCAGGCTGTTACGGACAATCTTTTGTGTTTCATCATCAATCCCGGCAAGCGCGACTTTATTCACATCCTGAGCGAGCGGCACGAGTTTACCTTCCAGAGCTCTCCCCTCTTTCGTCAGAAAAATATATTGCTTTTTCAGGTTGCCTTCCCGGCGACGACGGCTGACATATCCTAGCTCAACCATTTTGGTGATCGCCGTATGGGTTGTCGGCTCCGTCAAGCCAACCTGCACCGCAAGATCACGTTGTGTCATCCCGTCTTTGTGCCACATGGCCCGAAGGAAAATCCAATGCCCGAAAGAGACCCCATGATCCCCCAAACGGGTTTGCAATGACCGAGTAAACCCTCGGGCGAGATCCCTGACAAGATGGGCGATCCGGTCATCGGGCTTGATATGATCCCAATGCTCAAGAATAGCCTGCGTCGTTGCATCTGCTTCAACTGTCAATTTTTTCTGTCTGACCATAATTGCCTTAAAGTTGCGATATTACGTCTTCTGCGGCCGTGAAGTTTTATTACTGTCCTCAATATCGAACATTAGAAACTTTGCATGCCCCGCTAGAGCTGTGTATAGAACTGAAACAGATGCGTGGCAAATATTTACGCCTCTTATTGATCTGATTCCGACATCGAAGTGATATATCAATACGCAGTCTACTTCGTGATCATCAATACATGGTATTCGGTATCATCAGGGACAAAATGGGAAATAGCAGCAGAATCACTAGGATTACTACTTCCGCAATCAAAAACCTTGAAATACCGGCGAATATGGAATGTATCTGAATATCCTTTCCGCCGACCGCTTTGATTATGAAGGCGTTCAAGCCAACAGGCGGCGTAATCAGCCCTATTTCCAGCAGCTTCACGACAATAACACCAAACCAGATCAGATTCAGTCCCATATTCTCAACCAATGGAATTGAAACCGGAAGGGTCAGGAGCAAGATGCCGATCGGATCCAGAAACATGCCCAGAACAAGGAACATCAGGCAAAGTATCGCAATAACGATCCAATCGGAGGCATTCGCGGCCTGAACCTCCGCAATCAACCAGGGCGACACCCCAGTGAGTGAGATGAAGGAGACAAATATCTTCGCGCCGAAGACAATCATGAAGATCATTGCCGTTTGATAGGCTGTCTCGCGCAGTGACAAAATGAAGCTAGCGAAGCTCAACCGCCGTAATACTACTCCAAGCAAAACTGCGGTCACCGCACTAATACCGGCGGCTTCCGTCGTGGTAAAGACACCGCCATAAATTCCAACGACAATAATCAAGAATAACAACACAGCAGGCCAGGCCCGCATCGCGGCGCGGCGACGATCGCCAGGCCGTTTTTCTTCTGTAAATGCCGGCGCTTCATTAGGGTTAATTTTAACCCAGATAAAAACGACAACAATATACCCGACAAGCGAAATGATACCGGGCAAAATACCGGCAAGGAAAAGCTTGCTGATAGAGGTTTCGGTAAAAATTCCATAAAGAATAAAGGGGACACTTGGCGGAATGAGCGACCCCAAAGTCCCTCCCACTGCGACAGAAGATGTCGCAAGCCGTTGGCCATATCCGGCTTTGAGCATCTCCGGCGTACAGATCCTGCCCATCGCCGCCGCACAAGCAACACTGGACCCTGTAATCGCCGAGAACCCGCCGCAGCCGAGGATGGAGGCAATCGCCAGCCCACCCGGCACACGCGCAAGCCAAACGCGCGCGGAATTATATATGTCCGTCGTGATGCCGGCATGGTAGGCGACCTGGCTTAACAGGATGAACAAGGGAACCATCGTGAGTTCAAAGGAATGAACGAAATCATAGCTGTTTGATGTCAGGATGGTCGTTGCCGAGCGCCACCCTGCTGGGCCGTTGAACTCCCCACCATGAGGCCAAGCATAGAACAAAAAGGTGCAGGCAACTGCAACAGAACCCAAACAGAACGCGATCGGGACCCTTAACGCAAGCAGAATAACAACGCTCGCAAACCCGCGAATACCGAGTAAGAACGGATCCATTACCTGCGCCCTTTTTCTATCTTACCATGATAAATCAAGCGCGTAATATCCGTCACCAAAATGAGGATGAGCCTGATAAGCATCATTAAAAACCCGAGAAAGAACATCGACCGGCCGGGCCATTCCGGCAAATAGAACTCGCCGTCAAAATAGCTGCCATAATCAATCGCCTGCCAAAGCGCAATGCCAGTTGCCCAGGTAAGCGGGCCAATCATTGCAAGTCCGACAACTGCCGCGAGGATATCCAGCTTGATCCGTCCACGCTCAGACACCCAGTTGGTAAAAAGCTCAACGGAAATATGGCCACGCTCCGCCGTGATATAGGCCCAAGGTAGCGCGACGAGCGTCACCATCAACTCGCCAGAGATCACCAAATCATCCGGGATCATGGAGCCGAAGAAGGCCCGCCCCATAACGGATGAGGTGATGACTGCTGCGAGGATGACAATTGCGATGCATGAGACGACCACACCAACATTTTCAAGCCACACGAGGAACGCAGGATCAATCTCTCGATGCCCCTGCGACCGCTCATCAGGAAGGTTTAGTTGTCCCACGGATAGCCTTTTTCATCGCGAATGTTTTCATACTTTGCGACAAGTGCCATATAGCTATCGAAAATATCCTGCCCCGGAAGTCCCGCGTCATCTGCACGCTTGATCCAGTTCGGAACTATATCAAAGCCCATTTTTTCCAGTTTGGCCTTCTCATTCGGATCCATTTCGGTAACTTCCAAAGGGCTATCCCCACTCGTCATTCTTTCCAAAGCCTTGACGTTAGCTTCTTGTATACGGCGCGCAAACTGATCAATAAAATCAGAGGAAACGTCCTGCAAGACGCTACGGTTGTCTTCCGACAGCCCTTCGAACGTCTCTTTATTCATGACGATACCGAAGGCGAGATGCTGCCCCCAGTCGAGCCTTGTCAGCTTTTTCGCGACCTCATTCTGCTTGAAGACCTCAATCGAGTACATATAGTTCTGGTTGCACTCAACAATTCCTGAATCCAGCGCATTATAAACCTTGGCTTGGCTCAGCCGTGCAACATCAGCCCCTAGCTCCTTGAATATGCGGCCATATGGACCCACCGCCCGCATTTTTACACCTTTAAGATCATCCAGCGTATTGATGAACTTGTCTTTGCAGAGGACCTCAATCGCACTGGTCGACAGATTGGTCAAATAGACCAGATTGAGCTCGTCGAACATTTTTTTCAGCGCCGGATGCGTGGTCGAAAGTTCATACATGGCACGCATGCCCACCCAGACGTCAGAGTTTGGAAGCGGAATATCGCCAACGCTATAGGCGACGAGTTCTTTCGGCGTATATGCCGCAATAATCGTCGCGATATCGGCGGAGCGAGTGCCAACACCTTTAACGGCAGATCTCGACTTGAACAGCGCCCCACCCCAATGGAATTCAACGCCGAGATCACCGTCACTGCGTTTTTCGAGTTCGCTTGCCATCCATTGCAGGGTTTCGGAACTCACCCCGCGATTTGGTTGGCCATCGGACCATCGCAGAGTTGTTTCCGCTCCTGCCGTTGACGCGAACGCAAACATTCCTGAAACTGCAAGGGCCGCCATGACAGCCGAGCATTTTTTTATAAGTTTCATAACACTTTCTCCCTATTAATTCTGCAGACAAGTCAACGGCTGATTCCAAGACAATTACCATCGACATTTTCCGTATTTCTCGCCTGTTTCGTTGTTTTTCAGATTTTTATCTCAAAGTATTATTAGATATCTAATAATCGTCAAGTTAGATATCTAATTTTAGTACTCCTGAGCAAAGAATGAATGACCCCCAGCAGAATATTTATACCGAAATCAGCACGCAAGACTTGAGAAGGCAACCATGAATGCATTGGCGAATTACTCATCCGCTGAAGGTCAAACTCGAGTTTGAGGATATGCAATTTCTTGCACCGTTAGCGCGCGGCATATCCACCATCCAGCGCCAATTCGGTGCCAGTCATGAAGGAGGATTCATCGCTTGCAAGAAACAGTGCGCCATAGGCAATTTCAATTGGTTTCGCGCGCCGTCCCAGAAGGTTTCGCCGCTTCACGATTTCACTGAATGCCTCTTGAGAAATCTTCCTTTGCGCAAGCAAATTGTCAAACATCGGTGTTTCCGTTCCTCCCGGGTGAAGGGAGTTGCAGCGGATATTATATCCAAACTCCGACACCTCCACGGCCACCGATTTCGAAAACAGACGAACGCCCCCTTTGGTCATCGTGTAAATACCCGATCGCGCAGTGCCGACAAAGCCAGCGGTTGAGGATACATTGATTATCGAGGCAGAGGGACCGTCCTTCGGTCGATGTTTCATGTGTAAAATCGAATGTTTGCAACCAAGGAAAACACCTTTTAAATTCACATCACAGACCTTCTCGAAAATGTCGACTGTTGTCTCCTCGATCGAAGACTGATCACCAACCCCGGCGCAATTCATCACCACATCTACTTGCCCGAACTTTTCAACTGCCTTGGCAAATACACCCTGCCAATCGCCTTCCTCGGTCACATTCATCGGCTGCGAGAGAGCGCTGCCGCCTGCATTAATGATATCCCCATAGGCGCACTCGCAGCTCTCCTCGCGGATATCGCAGATGACGACATTTGCGCCTTCATTTGCGAAGAGAGCTGCAGTGGAGAAACCAATTCCACGTCCTGCGCCTGTGATAATGGCTGTTTTTCCTGATAACCTGCCCATTCCCCCCCCGTTACTAAATTGGAAAGCGCTCACGAACCCAAGCTACGAGGCGTGCCATCACCCTGTCCAGAGTTTCGTTACCCACATCACCTTCATCGGGCTCGAAGTAATGTAGCGCTTCGGGGATATCCCAATATTCCTTATCCGCCGACTGAATGGTGTTAAACGTCATCTTTGAATGCGTTTCAGGAAAAACATCCAGATCCTTGCCCGCCTGAATAACAACAGCCGGCTCCGTGATCGAGGGGCCGGTTTTCGGAATGCTCGCGTTCGAGGATAGCCCCGACCAGGTGGACAGCCATCCATGCGGTGTCATGACACGGGCAAAACCAAAGCGCTGAAAATTCATCAGGTCCGGGCGCGGGCTGATCAGAGAGCCATAGGGGCGCGGAGATGGGTCAAGAGTGTTGTCAGCGTAATGCAGATTGGCCATGGTCCGGTAAATAACCATAACCGGCTCAAAGGCCTCACGTTCCATTATGCGACGCTGTACATCGGCTGGCAAATCCTCGAAGCCTTCACTTCCATGGATCCGCGCGGCATCATTGGAAAGATTAATCCAGTCATGCGCCGCAACATCAAGCCGTTGTACCCGGTCAAGCTGAGCCTTCCTGAATTTTTTAATGAATTCCGGAGAATATTTTACCCATTCGGGCGCTGGTTTAAACCCATTCTTCGGGTCATACATGTCCAATTCAGGGTTTGTTTTGAGCGGCTGATGCTCGTCAACGACAGACGGGTCAATCACTTCATTGATGATCAGGCCCTGCCCGGTATGGGCTGCCATATATATGATGGCATCCCCTAGAATTAGCTCCATCTTATCGAGGCCTGTTGGACGTCCACCGGGAGTAAATTTGATCCTGTCTTCCGGCGCAGCTTTCGCTTGGGACTGATAAAAGGAAAGAAGAGAACCTCCGCCTGAATTTCCGAGCAGGATGATTTTTTCCACGCCATTTTCTTTTAGCCATTGCATATAGGCAGCGATATCAACGACAAGCTTTTCATGCTGGCAATCTGAATCATTATTGACGTTTCGCATATTGGCGCCCATGCAAGCATATCCGGCCTTCAAGAATGCAGGAAAGGCATGATGTTCCGAAAAATCGCCTCTCGGATGAGCCGCGATGACAGCCACTTTTGGGTGAGGGTTGTTATCAGGCGTCCAATAGACACCCCGGAGCCTTGCACCGTCCGCAGCATTCAGGGCAACGCTTATCCCCGTAACATCCTCCACCGTATCCCGAAAGCGTATCTGCGTGCCATGCCAATAGGTTTTCGAAAGTAATCTCATAGTTATCTTTATCCCTGTTCCCTGCCCGACTTCCACACATATTATCTTGCGCTATTTTATGGCATAGCCGCAACTGTGGACGCATCCTTAACGATTTATTCTTAGATAGCTAAGTTATAAACTTGAAGAGCCTTGGGAAAATTGTCAAGATCGAATTTCATACTTTTTGAATACATGAAAAAGCTGATTTATATAAAATAAATAATCGCGATTATACAGGGTACAGCGCAAAAAGACGCCGACCATAAGTAAGAAGAACCCGCTTGAAGTCGGCGCGGTGTCACGAATCGAGATTACATTTTGCAGTTGGAAATGATGCGGCCTGAACGCCACAAGATAGAAGCTATTTCTGCAGTTTATCTATGTAATTGGTGGTAATATCCATATTCTGGAAATCGGGGTCCGACAGAACTTCCAACAGAAACGCGATATTGTTTCCAAGCCCGTCTATCCTGGTTTCAGAAAGCGCTTTTCGCATTCTCGCAATGGCGGCATCCCGATCGATTCCGGAGGTAATGATTTTCGCGATCATCGGGTCGTAATATGGCGTGATGGTATCCCCCTGCACAACCCCAGTATCAATGCGCAAGACCTCTGACTGCTCTGGAAACTCAAGTGTGGCCAGCGTCCCGGGGGATGGCATGAACTTCTTCTCTGGGCGTTCCGCATATATCCGGCATTCCAACGCATGCCCGGTCAACGAGACATCATCCTGCTTTACCGACACAAACTCCCCGGCGGCGGCCTCAATCTGATATTGAACGAGATCGACCCCGGTTACCATTTCTGTCACCGCATGTTCCACCTGAATACGCGTATTCATTTCAAGAAAATAGAAATCATCCCGATCGCAGTCATAAATAAACTCGACGGTGCCGGCCCCAAGATAAGACTGGTGCCGAACAAGCTTTAACGCCGCGGTCCGCATACGCGCGCGCATACCCTCCGCGAGGGCCGGCGCCGGGGCTTCTTCGATGATTTTCTGGAAGCGACGCTGGATCGTGCAATCCCGGTCAAATAAATGAATGCCTTCGCCGTTACCAAAACCAAAAATCTGGATTTATACATGCCGCGCATTGGGAACATATCGTTCCAGGAAAATGGACGGATCTCCAAAAATACGCGCCGCCAGCTTCTGCGTCGTCTCTATCTGACTCAAAAGTTTCTCGGGCAAGCTTACCGCGCGCATGCCAATTCCCCCGCCTCCGGCCGCCGCTTTCACCAATAATGGATAGCCAATGGTTTCTGCAATCTCAGCCGGGTCCTCCCCATCGTCAGGCCGGAAGCGGCCGCTGCCGGGCAGCACCGGCACACCCAGGCTGATCGCAAGCTCCCGTGCACGTTCCTTGTCGCCCATGGCATCAATCGTAGCGGGATCGGGCCCTATCCAGATATGGTCCGCCTGCTGGATTGCTCTTGCAAAGCCCGCATTCTCGGCAAGCAATCCATAGCCCGGATGTACGGCATTTGCGCTGCTTTCGCGCATTACTCTCAGGATCGCCTCAATGTCGAGATAGCTCTCATTCACCGGCGGCGGACCAATTTCAAAGGCCTCGTCCGCCATTTTGACATGAAGAGCCTCCCTATCCGCTTCCGAATAAACGGCAACGGTCGGTATTCCCATGTTTTTACAGGTACGAATGATACGGCAGGCGATTTCACCGCGGTTAGCGATCAGCAATTTCTCAACAGATGTCATGATTTTCTTTCGATCAGTGTTCTTATTATTCAAAGCTTATTTCTTTGTTTATGACGAGATATCGTCGGCAACAGACTATTACGTTCGCGCCTTTTTACCAAGCCAAACTGCCTCACGTCGCTTGGTCACCACAACGAAAAGGACCAAAATAGCGCCATCTGTCGCTATTGAGAGCCAAGCAAGTCATAGATTTTGCGGATGTAGGCGTCGAAAGCCATTCAACCCAGCAACATCTTATACGAACAAATATCTCGATAAGAATATCAAAATGACCGCTCAATAAAGAGCGATCAGTTCAACAATCGAAGGTCTGCTGAATGATATGTCAGTTGGCCTTTCTTTTCATCTGATGACGATGATATTTGACGAAAGATGTCTTATTTTTATTGGCCAAATAATGCTCGGGCTCCCGTTATCAAACAACAGAAGCCCGGCAATTTCTCGCACCCATAGCAGGTTAATTCGGACAGCGAATAAAAAACAATTTATTATTACGCCTGACCGTCTCGACATTCCTCAAGATAAGGCGGTCGCTCCTTATAAAGGCAGGGCGCCTCCGTAAGGTCTGACCACATGTAATTATAACAAAAAAAGTCCAGCCCTCCGGGAGTTCAGTCCAGTGTCAGCATCCGACATCACCGCCGCAAAAAAACACAAAAATAATCTGACGGGAATTATGTGGATGCTGTTGTACACGTTATCAATGTCAGGCATGCACGCAGGTGTGCGTCATGTATCGGAAACCGTCCATCCGTTTGAAACTGCATTTTTCCGCTTGATTTTCGGCCTCATAGCGCTCGCTCCGTTTTTCTATCGGCACGGAGTTAGCGTTTTAAAAACAAAGCGTTTACCGATGCTATGCCTTCGCGGCGTGGTTAATGCAGGCTGTATGCTGGGCTTCTTTTACGCCCTGTCAATTGGTCCGTTGGCGCAGGTTACAGCACTCGGGTTTTCTGCAACCCTCTTCGGGATTGTTTTGGCTATCTTTATTTTTAAAGAGAAGGTGGGCCTGAACCGTTGGACAGCCATTTTCGTGGGATTCTTAGGAACAATTGTAATCATACGTCCCGGGTTTGCCCATATAGGTATTGAAAGCATTGTCACCCTTGGCGCTGCGTTCGGCTGGGCGGTTTGTATGATGATCATCAAGGATCTAGGACGCACCGAATCTGCGGAAACAATAACGGCTTACATGTCTCTGGTTATGGCACCCATCGTATTGATACCGGCCTTGTTCGTCTGGACCACGCCCACTCTTTATGATTTCGCATGGTTAGTGGCAATCGGCATTATGGGAGGTGTCGGACAGCTCGCGATGGCGAATGCCCTGAAATTTGGAGAGGCGCAAGTTGTTCTTCCCGTTGAATTTTCCCGGTTAATCTGGATCTCCGTGATTGCCTTTTTCGCTTTTGGCGAGGTCCCGGGAGTTTATTTATGGATTGGCGGCGGCATGATCATCGCAGCGACAACCTATATCACCATCCGTGAAGGCAGGACAAAAGGAGGGTGATGCTAACGACTGATAACCTTCTCTACCTTATCCGCAGCGACTGTGTTCACTAGCCAAATGAATACCCGCCTTCGCCACTGTCTTGGAGAGTTCCTGATATGCGGGTCCGTCCTTAGTCTCAGCAAGGTGAGCCGGATCAGAAGACAGAGTCGTTTTTATTTATTTGTGAAAGTCCCGGGAAGGAAACAGGGCCTTTGTCATATCGCGGGGGTGCTTATGCAAATTCACAGCACTGCTGTTAACCAGTTTGGCCTTGGTCTGTTGTTGAAGGAATCTCTCATCATCCAGATTTTCCAGATAGTAAGAATAATCCGTAATGCGATCCGCGATCAGGTGGGTAACGATATCTTTGCGTTCAAGCACCCCGGATATCTTAATCAACCGCCCGGTCATCACCGCCCGCCGGAAGCGTTCAAAAACTTTTTGCCAGACAACAATATTTATGCTGCCCTCCTCATCTTCGAGGGTCATGAACACCACCCCCTTCGACGTGCCCGGTCGCTGACGAGCGAGGACAAGCCCTGCCACGCTCACACGCTGCTTATGGGAGACTGACAGCAGGGACTTGGATTGCACTGTGCCCGGAAACTGCGGACGGAGAAGTTTGAGCGGATGATCTCTCAGGCTCAGGCGAAGAGAACGGTAATCCTGTAGAACATTTTCACCGACATGCATTTTGGGCAAAGTGACATCCGGATCGAGCCCCTGCTCATCTTCTCTCGCGTAGGAAAACAGTGGCAGCGGTTTCTCGCCCTTGATCCCGCTCGCCTGCCAAAGCGCTTCACGTCGATCCAGATTAAGGGAAGAAAAGGCATCCGCATTTGCCAGCCGTTTGAGAGAGGCGGGCTTTACCCCGGCCCTCATCCATACATCGCGCACGGTGACATATCCGTTCTGCCGCGCCGCGACGATCCAGTCCGCATCCTCCTCATTCATGCCTCTGACCTGCCGCATTCCCAGACGCAGCATCAATCCGCCCTCCCCCGGTTCCAGAATGCTGTCCCATGCCGAGTAATTGACATCAGGTGGCTTCACCGTCACTCCATGCTCTCGAGCATCGCGAATAATCTGTGCGGGCGCATAAAATCCCATTGGCTGGGAATTCAGCAAGGCACAAGCGAAAACGTCCGGATGATGGCACTTGATCCAGGCCGAGGCATAGACGAGCAATGCGAAAGAGGCCGCATGGCTTTCCGGGAAACCATATTCGCCAAACCCTTCAATCTGCTTAAAGCATCTCTCTGCAAATTCAATGTCATAACCATTCTTTTTCATTCCTTTAGTGAACTTATCACGAAAGGAGTTGATCGTACCCATCTTGCGGAAAGTCGCCATGGCGCGGCGCAACTGATCCGCCTCTCCTGGGGTGAAACCCGCGCCGACAATGGCAATCCGCATGGCCTGCTCCTGAAACAGGGGAACACCAAGCGTTTTGCTCAAAACGCCTTCAAGTTCTTTTGACGGATAAACCGCCTTTTCCTCCCCGTTCCTGCGGCGAATATAGGGATGCACCATATCGCCCTGAATAGGCCCGGGGCGGACGATTGCCACCTCAATCACCAGATCATAAAAATTGCGGGGCTTCATACGCGGCAGGAAAGACATCTGTGCCCGGCTTTCCACCTGAAAGACGCCGATGCTGTCGGCTTGACACAGCATATCAT
>CALEMG010000383.1 GCA_937910835.1 uncultured Alphaproteobacteria bacterium
CAAAGGGGCAGAAACCGGACTTGACGCCACAAACGAATATAAATGGCTTATCCCTGTTGAGCTCTGCATTTTGGGGATGGATCAAAAGGGCCTTGAGGTTTCGCTAACTTTGTTTCACTCTTAAAAGAAAAATTGATAATGACAACAGTTCAACGGCCGATTTCATGAAACAAGACGACACAGCTGCCGCATCCTCTGATCCATGGCGAAGCGGATCCCTGACATTGCGCCCCGGAGTTCTGCTCCGTCGCTTACATCAAATTCATACTGCACTGTTTGCACTTGAATGTGGTGATCAGAACATCACGCCTGTAATGTATTCTGTCCTATCCGCGCTCCAACAAAGCGGTGCGGTGGATCAAACGACCCTCGCCAAGGCGGTCGCAATCGACAAAACCAATATGACTGATATTCTGGACCGGCTCAACAGGCGTGGGCGCATCAAGCGCCGGGTCTCCAGCAGTGACAGGCGCGTCCGCCTCACTTCCCTCACCGAGGAAGGGCGAAACATTCTCAATACTCTGGATGAAAAAGCGCAACGCGCACATGAACGCACGATCGAAAGCCTCTCGCCCGAAGATCGCCCGCGTCTGATAGAAATGATGACGCAGATAATTAACGCAAATACCTCTAACGTTGACGAAAAAATTCCATCTAATGCGTCCGCTGATAGTAGTGCCGCGAGTATATCCCGCTCCTCCTTAGCTACGCAGCGATCATACAAGAAACTGATAGCGGTTGAGCCAGCCCTGACACGCATTGAGAAACTTGAAGACCTGATCACTGACCTGCCAAGTCGGACTTTGTTGCATGCGGGCCCTCCCTTTTCTGATCTGGGCAATCTGCCCAGACCCATGCGCAATTCACTGGTTGCGGCAGCTCAACTTGAAGGTTGGGCCACATCTGAGGATGACGCCTTCACCAAGTTGAAAAGCGGTAAAATTCACCTCCGTCCCGCGCAGAATTTTGGTGTGGTAACGCCGTTGGCTTTTATCGTCGGACCCAACGCTTATTGCCTTGAGGTAGAGGATATAGCGGCGCCCGGCCATCGCAGATTTTCTCCCTTAAATGACGGCCCCCTTCCCTACGCGCTACGGCTGGGAAATGGACATCCCGATGGACTGGCATTGTTACACCGGTTGTCGAAGCACATTGGTGCAGTTCTCGCAAGAATGCTGACCGCGCCAATCCCCTTGCTCCCAGTTTTAGATCATGGCCTTAAAAACGGAGATGACTTGCATGGTCAGGTCGCCGCGACGCAAGCAAAATTTCGAAGTTTGTTTTCAGCTCCCGACGATACCGAAACGGTGGCGTATCTGGCCGCTGCCGGTCAGTTTTCCCTGAACTTCATCATGGCATCTGCTGCGCTTATGATCGGCGCGGGGGCCAATATTGCCAAAAGCAACATGATCATTGCCTGCGGTGGCAATGGGCAGGACATCGGTTATAAACTGGCATCTGATCCGAATACATGGATTACACGTCCAGCCTTGCCTCCGGTAGGAATTAAATTTGAAGGTCAGGAAATGGCGGAAGCTTTGCCGGCAATTGGGGACAGTGCTGTAATTGATGCGCTCGGCTTCGGTGCCGCCTGTTTGAGAACTACACCCAGCTTGGCCGAAGGATATCGCGGACATATTCATCCCGATTTCTTCAGCCCTGCCGCACATGCACCGTTCATTGGGCCACATCCTGCTTTGTCGGATAGCGGCATCATGGTCGGACTGGACCTGACGCGCCCCCGGACATGTTTGGGTATTAACCTTGGAATGGTGGAACGAACGGGGACGACAGGGTTGATTGGGCGCGGCGTTTCTCCCTGGCCGGAGGGTTAGGTAATTTCATTTTTACCCGGATATGACTGCCAAAGGGGCCGCCAGCGACACTACGCCCGCGTCTACCCGTACATGATACTGACGCAACGCGGGCAGTTGCCAACCAGGGCCGCATGTACCGTTATGAATATTGAAAGATGCCTTATGGTGAGGGCAATGCAAGGAATCCTTTGAGATGCTTCCCAAAGACAATCTGGCGAATTGATGCGGACACAAGCCCTGGTAAGCCTTAACGGCATTTCCCACCTTCAACAGGATTACAACGGTGTCCTCGACGATCACCTCCAATGGCTGACCAGTGGTAATATCTTCAACAGCGGCAACCTCTAGCCATTCATGTATTTCTTTTTTCATATAACTGCCAGATCCTGAAAAGAGTTTCACTTATGACACATCAGCCACCGACATCCTCTGACTTTATCATGCCCACGACGAGTTTCTGGCAAGAGCTGATCCCCGCCGATGATCCAAGAGCATTGCAGGGTCCGCCCTATCAGTATGGCTACCCCGCTACTCTGCCAGACGGGAGAGCACTATTGCTGCCGTTGCGCAGGCTGCCAGAAGGGCCCCGCGCCGTCGCATCGTTAATTGCAAATCAGGCCAGCTTCTCCGTCATTAAATCCTTGTCTGCTGCAATGGTTCAAATCGCGAAAAGCACCAATCCTGATCATATTGTCGGGCTACCGACTTTAGGGTTGGCCTTTGCACCAATGGTCGCCGAAGGACTTGGTCATCAGAACTTTATCCCCTTGGGATACTCCCGAAAATTCTGGTATTCGGACAATTTATCCGAGCCTGTTCATTCAATTACCAGCCCGGACCGAAGCAAAAAAATCTTCCTTGATCCCAATATGCTGCCGCGTCTGGAAAAGAAGCGTATCGTTATTGTCGATGACGCCATATCCAGTGGCTCGACAATTGTTTCCGCCCTCAACCTATTGCGTCGCCTCGATTGCGAGATCGTTGGCATCCTTGTTGCCATGCGTCAGGGCATTCTATGGAAAACCAAGCTGGAAAGCGAAATGCCCGGCATGTCAGCCCTGGTAAAAAGTGTTATTGCCGCACCGCTATTTGAACGTTCTCTTGACGGATGGGTGCCAATTGCGGAGACAATTGACACCGGCAGCCCTTAAATCCCCATATAGGCTTCCTTGATTTTCGGATTTTCGCCGAGCGCATCCGTCGTATCAGAAATTGAAACCCGGCCCGTTTCAATAACGAAGCCGTGCTGCGCAATTTCGAAGGCGGTCATTACATCCTGCTCAACCAGCAAAATGGTCAACCCGGCTTTATTAATTTCCAACAATGTTTCGCTCAATCGGTCGACAAGACGCGGCGCTAGGCCAAGGGAAAGTTCGTCAATCATCAATACGCGAGGCTTTGACATAATGCCCCGCCCGATGGCGCACATTTGCTGTTCTCCTCCGGACATTGTCGTAGCATCCTGCGTCGCCCGTTCCTTCAGGATCGGGAAGATGTCATAGACAAACTCTAGATCCTGCTTGATCGCCTCGCGATCATCGCGCAAATATGCCCCCAGCATCAAGTTATCCTGAACGGATAACCCTTTGAAGAGGCGGCGCCCTTCAGGGACATGGGCAATGCCGGCTTTCAAGACCCCATCGGGCAGCGTTCCGACAAGTTCCTTCCCGTCCAGTTTTATACTGCCTGCAGTTGGCTTGACGATACCTGAAATGGTATTGAGCAATGTCGTCTTTCCAGCACCGTTAGAGCCAACTATGCAGGCAATTTCTCCTTTGTTGACCGAGAGAGAAATATCCCACAGAACGCGCACATCGTCATAACCGGCTTGAACACTACTAATTTCGAGGAACGACTCAGGCATGATGGGACTCCGCTTTAACACGCGCTGCAAATTTAGAGCCCAGATAGGCCTCTACCACTTGGGGATCTTCAATGACAGTGCGGGGGTCGCCCTGCGCGATCAGTTCCCCGTGATGCAACACCAGTATTCTTTGAGAAATCGACAGCACTACCTTCATCAAATGCTCAATAATCAAGATTGTGACCCCTCGCGCCGCAATCTTGCGGATCAAATCTAAGGCACCATCGATTTCGGAGGCATTCAGACCGGCGTTCACCTCATCAAGAAGCAGAAACTTGGGACGCATGGCCAAACTCTTGGCGAGTTCCAATCGCTTCCGGTTCGGCAATGCCAGCGAAGAAGCCGGTGTGTCAGCGACCGCGTCCAAGCCAACGAATTTCAACTCCTCATGCGCCAAATCCAACGCGTCTTGAACGGAACCAGTCCCACCACCGAACAAAGCCCCGGCAGCTACATTCTCCAAAACTGTCATATTCGGAAACGGCTGGACGATCTGGAAGGTTCGCGCTAGCCCACGCCTCGCGGCCTGAAAAGCCTGTTGTCGACTAACATCCTCTCCAGCAAAAATCACCTTTCCGGCGGACAGAGAATGCACACCGGTAATCAGGTTGACCAGTGTCGTCTTGCCCGCACCATTTGGTCCGATCAAGCCGATGATCTCCCCTTCTTCCAAGCTAAAAGACACATCATTGACCGCACGGTTACCGCCAAAACTTTTGCTCACATTTTCCAGTCTGAGAATTTCAGTCATGAGCTCTTCTCCGCTTGCTTGGGGGCATTCAGTAACTTTTGCGTCAATATCCCATAGAGTGCGCGATACTGAATTTTCAGCAGCCCGTTTGGCAGGAAGAAGATCAGGAAGACAATAATACCGCCGAGGATTGCCCGGTTCCATTCAAGGAAATTGGCCCAGAACACTTCCTCCAGCATGACAAATACACCCGCACCCAGGACGGGGCCGAGCAAAGTGCCCGCGCCGCCCAGAAGAACCATAACAGGAACCTTCAAGGTCAAGAGGATAGAGAAGCTGTCCGTCGGGTCGATATAGCCAACCCATGACGCATACACCGCCCCGACAGCACCGCAGAAAACAGCCGACAAAGTATAGGCAACAAT
>CALEMG010000384.1 GCA_937910835.1 uncultured Alphaproteobacteria bacterium
GACTTGAGAATCTTTGCTCATAACGTGCCATAATAGTGGAGTATACTTTATGGGCAAGTCTTGAACATCGAGAATTCACCATGCCAAGAAATATATAAGATGAGGTCGTTTTTATACGATACGGCTCTTCTTATCTCCCCAATAGCGGTCCCTGAGCAAGCGTTTGTAAAGCTTTCCGGTGGGAAGCCGTGGAAGCTGTTCCTCAAAATCATAGGAACGCGGGCATTTCTGAGCAGAGAGATGCTCATGACAAAAGGCGTCGAGCTCAACTGCCAGATCTTCGCCCGGGATAACACCGGGCATGGGTTGAATGACAGCCTTCACTTCCTCGCCAAAATCTTCATTGGGAACGCCGAAGACGGCGGCATCTTCCACTTTCGGATGGGTAATAAGTAAATTCTCGCACTCCTGTGGGTAAATGTTCACGCCGCCGGAGACGATCATGAAGGTCGCCCGATCGGTGAGATAGAGAAAGCCATCGTCATCGATATAGCCCATATCGCCGACAGTGCTCATCGTACCATCTGGTGACAGAGCTTCTTTTGTTCGGTTTGGGTCGTTAAAGTACTCGAACTGAGTTGCGGTCTTGAACCAAACAGTCCCGGGTGTTCCAACTGGGCAAGGGTTCATTTCTTCATCCAGAATGTGGAGGTCACCCAGAAGCACCTTCCCGACCGAGCCCGGGCGGGCAAGCCATTCTTCGCTATTGCTGGCGGTAAAGCCAAGCCCTTCTGTCGCGCCATAATATTCATGAATAATCGGGCCCCACCAGTCGATCATGTCCTGCTTTACTTGTGTCGGGCAAGGGGCTGCGGCATGGATTGCAATTTCAAGAGATGAGAGATCGGCGCGTTTTCGAACCTCTTCCGGGAGCTTGAGCATGCGGGAGAACATGGTAGGCACCAGCTGCGTATGCGTGACTTTATACTTCTCGACCAATTGGAGATATTGTTCAGGGTCGAACTTTTCCATGATGATAACGGTTCCGCCAAAACGGATCGCGAAATTGCAGGCGGCCTGCGGTGCAGAGTGATATAGCGGTGCTGGCGATAAATACACCATGTCTTCACGATACTGCCAGAGATTTTGGAGAAAGAGATAAAGTGGAATCTGATCAAGGGGGTGACTGTCGGGCATAGGGCGGAGAATGCCTTTTGGCTGCCCGGTTGTACCAGACGAATAGAGCATGGACAAACCGAGCCGCTCATTCTCAAGTGGTGTCGACGGGCAGGCTGAGGTTGCCTCCTGAAGATTCACAAACTGATCATCAGTTTCGCCATCAACGACGATTCCCATGATTACATTTGGACATGATTTTAAAGCTTCGCGAGCAACTTCTCTTTTCGCTTCCGACGTAATGAGAATTTTTGATTCGCTGTTATTGACGATATATGCCAACTCTTCCGGAGTCAGATAGGAATTGATACAGGTGTAATAAAGGCCCGCGCGTTCCCCGGATCCGCAGCTTTCAAAATACCAGGCATTGTTCTCCATGAAGATTGCGTAATGATCTTTTTGGACGAGCCCCTTTCTCTGAAGAAAATGAGCGAGCTTATTCGCCCTTGCTTCATACTCACGATAGGTGACGGTTTCCCCGGAGGAGGCCATGATAAAGGCCGGCCTTTCGGGGTTTTCTGTCGCAAATTTCCCTGGATACATGTTGCGTTCCTCCCATTTTTTGTTCTTCCTTCTTTTGGAAGAGGTTTTGAAAAAGGATAGGTTGCGCAAGTTGCAATCGCAACAGTTATATCGCGTTTATTTCCGCCTGCTTAGCTATAAGGCTATATTTCTCATACATATTTTATATCCTCTCGCAGGATAAAATTAACAAATTTGGGGTAAGAATATTTCCTGCAACCTTAAGCAGATATTGTTTGGTTTCGAACCCCAGACTGTTTATTAGGTGGATGTTAGTTTTAGTAGGAACGTATTGATGGTTTTGTTCAATAAGCCATACCTAACCGGGAATGAGGCAACCTATATTCAGCGCGCCCTTTTAAAAGGGCATCTTTCCGGGGACGGCACTTTCTCAAAAGATTGCCATAGCTGGCTTGAGAATAATACGGGTGTATCAAGGGCACTTCTAACACATTCTTGTACGGGCGCATTGGACATTGCCGCCATACTTTCAGAAGTAGGGCATGGGGACGAGGTCATCATGCCGTCTTTTACTTTCGTATCAACGGCCAACGCGTTTGCCTTGCGTGGGGCAACACCTGTATTTGTCGACATTCGTCCTGACACCCAGAATATTGACGAGACCAAAATTGAAGAAGCGATAACCGAGAGGACGAAAGCCATTGTCCCGGTTCACTACGCAGGTGTGAGTTGCGAGATGGATGTCATCATGGATATCGCAGGGCGCCATAATCTAATTGTTATCGAAGATGCCGCGCAGGGCATCATGGCGAGCTATAAAGGTCGTTCCCTCGGCGCTATCGGAGATATTGGCGCTCTTTCTTTTCACGAGACCAAGAACATTACTTCCGGTGAGGGGGGGGCGCTGCTTCTGCGCGACAATCGGTACGTGGGAATGGCAGAAGTCATTCGCGAAAAGGGGACAAACCGTCAGCAGTTTTTCCGCGGTCAGGTAGATAAATATACTTGGACTGGTATCGGATCCTCTTTCCTTCTCAGTGATGTGGGGGCGGCCTGTTTAATTGCCCAACTGGAGCAGGCGGAAGAAATTACTGCGCTGCGCCTTAGAATCTGGTATCGCTATTACGATGCATTTCAGGAGTTGGGGGATGGAG
>CALEMG010000385.1 GCA_937910835.1 uncultured Alphaproteobacteria bacterium
GGAATACGCTTATCCGGCAGACCGGAATATACTGGTCTGGGATGACGTCGCCGGATCCAGCGGGCTCAATACAACATGCAAGGCGCCAAATTTTATCAAGCTTCTAGGCAGTATAATCTTTCAGCGATCCGACGAAATTGCCTATGACGCCCGCGGCCGCTATGGCGCACATGTCGTGAGGCGGCTCATTGATAGCCATGCTTATCAAAATAATGATAACAGGCGCACGGGCATCGCCTTTGCCTATGATCGAATTACCGGGTTTCCTTATGGCTACTACGCGGGCCTAGTGAGCCATACTAACGTTATTATTACAAATCTTATTCAAAATAATAATAATAATACCTTGAGCGTAACCGCCCCCTCTCTCCTGCTGAACTATACCTTCTGCATGGACGAAATATATCAAAAGTTTGCTAAAACAACATGGCTGCTGACGGCCCATTTGCTTGCCTATGTATCAAAGTATGTTACAGGCCTCCCGATTGAGAAACATCTTTTGGCTATTCATACAGACAAATCCGCGGCATCGAAAAGCACTCAGAAAATGATGAGTGCCTCGACTACTCCTGTCGCCTATGTAACCAACGATGCCGTTGCACAGGACATTTTCAAAACCATTAATAGAGATAAGGGCAAAGCTGCCTTTACCTATCTCTTCCCTGCTCCAAATTTCGCTGGCCTCGTTCGTGTTGACCAGTCCACCGTTCCCTTGATGGATGCCGGTGAAGAAGTGCCGGAGCCCTGCGACCGTTTCTATAAGGCAATATTCTTTGCGTACTCTGAACTTGTTTCAAAATATTCCGCAGACAAAATTAGTGAATTTAGGAATGGAAAGCTTTATACGCAGGAAAACTACAATAACAAACTAGATCTACCGAGCAAGGAAGCGCATCAAATAATTAAAAGGCTCTTAGAAGAACATAATTTTAACAATATATGTAATAAGTACGGCCTTGATACCAAAGAGGTTATCGAATGGTTGAAAACAGCCAACAGCCTCGATGATATAGTGATTGGCAAGCAGCGAAGAGCGGCTGTTCTCGGGATGGATCTTACGATATCCGACAAGTTTCCCCTTAACTTCGGGTGCCGATGGGAAGGTCTGAATACGTCTCTCGCCAACACACCCGTTAAATTAAAAAACAAAGCGAACCCAGAAGCTCAAAAAGCTATCTTTGAATGCATAAGATTCTGGGCCAAATTCGGAAATACAGCCAATCACTATCATCAGTACAAAAACGACTATAAGGACGACAACAATCAACTGGGCGCTATCATGGAATACGTTCCGCGGCTAACGGATATGGGTTTCATAATTGTTGGATCCATCCTCAAAGCCGGGCCGATAGACGATACAGCTAACGAAAGAGCCAAACTCTATGATCCAAACTATGTTGTCCAACCGATGCAAAAAACTTCTGCCCTGACATTGTTTGAATCGAACAAAGAAAATTACCTGAAGGTAAAGCTCGAGGGCGGCGTGTCTGATTATAATTTCAGCAGGTTAGTGCAGCGCGCGTTAAACTTACTGAAACCACAAGAAGATGTTACGTTTAATGATATTTATGATTCAATAGATGAGCTTATTAGCTTCATCAATAAAGTAGAATAGTAAGATCAATTGCGAAACCAATTTAAACCTATCTAACAAATATTGGCAGATATGCGCCTCCATCGGTTTGTGGAAAATTCGATGGAGGCTGCTGATTGGCGTCACATAATACCCGGCTAGCGTTGGATTTCACCAAGGGATTACGGGCATCCACCCCACCCCTCCATACCGGCACCGTCCCGACCACCCTCCCGCCAGCCCATTGGTGCCTTAATTTTCCGATATTTCTGCGCTGTTCAAGCTTTCCTCCGCCGGTGCATGGGCGCGGGCAGCATCGCATGTCACGGAAAATCCCTCTATATCCCGGAAAAATGTCTGCATCCGTGGAAGAATAACTAATGCAGTAACACTGCTTTCCGGTGATCAGGCGTGTTCGCGGACCAGGACTTCCTTGACCTTGGTAGCGATTTCTTTCAGCGAGAAGGGCTTGGGGAGGAAGTCGATTTTACTGACATCGAAGTCGAGATCTTTTCGGAACGCATCTTCAGCGTAACCGGAAATGAAGATGACTTTCAGGTCCGGCATTTCGCCAAGAATTTTCTTCACCAGAGTCGGTCCGTCCATTATCGGCATGACGACATCGGTAATGAGCAGGTCAATCACTCCCTCATGTTCATGGGCGACGTCAAGCGCCGTCTCGCCGCAGTCGGCCTGCAGAACCGTATAGCCCTTGTTCTCAAGCGCGCGCGCCGCAAACAGCCGAACCGGATCCTCATCCTCCACCAATAGGATCGTTCCCTTGCCCGTCAAGTCCCTATGTGCAGGCGGCGGCACTAACTCCTTAGCCCCGGTGCGCTTGGCATCCTCCAAATAACGCGGCAGGAAAATGCTGAAGGTCGTGCCGGCCTCTTCATTATTTTCAGCAAAAATAAAGCCACCCGTCTGCTTGATAATGCCGTAGACCGTGCTGAGGCCAAGGCCGGTTCCCTCCCCGACTTTCTTCGTTGTGAAGAAGGGATCGAAAATCTTCTCTATCACATGGCTGGGAATTCCACTTCCCGTGTCCGATACCTTGACAAGAATGTAGTCACCGGGCGGAATCAATTTGTTAAAGCCTTTCTCTCCCGGCGCAATCGTCAGGTTTTCTGTCTCAAACGACAGGAGCCCGTCCCCGGACATGGCATCGCGGGCATTCACGGCAAGATTAATAACCACCTGCTCAAACTGTCCCCGGTCCACCTTGACCAGCCAGAGGTCGCGGGCATGGCTGATCTTGAGCTGGATTGCCTCGCCGATCAGACGCCGCAAGAGATTGGAAAGCTCCGCCAGAACATCGGTGAGGTCCGTTACTTCGGGCCGCAGGGTTTGCTGACGGGAGAATGCCAAAAGCTGCCGGACGAGACCGGCGGCACGGTTAGCATTCTGTTTGATCTGATTGATATCGGAATAAGAAGGGTCGCCTACCTGATGGCGCAGCAACAACAGATCGCAAAAACCGATCATCGCGGTCAGCAGATTGTTGAAGTCATGGGCGATACCGCCCGCGAGCTGGCCGACGGCCTGCATCTTCTGGCTTTGCGCAAACTGAACCTCAAGATTTCTCTGTGCGGAGGTATCGATCACATGCACCAGAAGCCGCCCGGAATCCGTATCATCTCCGGCCAGGGCACTAATGTAAAAACTGGCGGCGCGCTCCGTTGCACCGAGGAGTTTTACCTCCGCCGACGGCGCAGCCATGTTGCTCGCCCCTGCCTCGATTAGTTTTTGTTGTAGCGGCTCACGATCCATCTCTTCCACCAATTCGGTGACATGGCTACCGATCGCCTTGCTGATCACGGTCCCGGTCAGCGCTCGGAAGGCCGGGTTCGCCTCCATCACGACGCCCCTCGCATCGAGCAGCAGGATACCGATCGGCGCGGCTTCGAAAAAGCGGCGAAAATGCAGCTCGGCATTTGCCACCCGTTCCCGCCATTCCTGTTCCTGAAGCAACTCCCGCACGACAGAGCGAGAGCCCAATAGCTCGCCATTTTCGCCCCGAATAATGGTCTGGGTGACATGAACCGGTAACACCGTACCATCCCGGCCGCGCAAAGTGACCTTGCCCTCATAAAGCGGCCCATCGGAGGAAACAATTTCCATCAGATCGAGCTGATCCTCATTCGATTTGACGACCAGGTCCGAGAAGGCGAATTGTCCATCGCTCAACTCTTCTTGCTGATATCCCAGCCAATCGGCAAATATTCTGTTAACGAACTGGATCTTGCCGTCTCCATCCAGGGAGTAAAATCCCACCGGTGCATTATTGAAATATTCGGAAAGTTCTTCACGCGCGACCCGCTCTTCCTCTTCCAGCCGATGCTGACGCGTCGTCTCCGTCACATACCAGATGATATTATCGGGCATAACGTCTATTGCATGAGCAAGAATGGAAAGCCAACGACCGTTTTTAGTCTCGATATCTATTCGTTCGCCCGTCGTGCCGTCATAAACGGCAGCTTTTAAGAGCCTATCGATTTCCGACCGCACTTCAGCATCGTCCGCAAAATAATCGCTGAGCGTTTGCCCCGCCTCCTTCGCTGGCAATTCTAGAAGAGAGAAATAGGTATCATTGGCATAGACAAACCGTCCGTCCTTGGTAGTGAGCAGCCGACCCTCCGGGCTAGAGGCAAGCACATCGGAGAGAAGATCGAGGTTTCCGCTCGCGGCCTGACGCAATCCGTGAAAGATCAGATACCAGAGGCCAAGGCCCATTGCCCCGACCACCATGACGCTAAGGATGGCGATGTTGACGAGATCCAACTCCTGCCCTAACAGGGCAGAAATGACGATCAGCGCGGCAACCAGAAAAAAGGCGGCCGCTAACTGGCGCGCATCAACGCCCATAAAAAACTTCGGATTTCGCCGTCTGTTCCTTCGTTGCACCATCTGGACCTGCTAGTTCGTCTGTTTCTTTTTGTTGAGCCGCATAACATAACCGATAATTTCGGCAACCGCCTTGAAATGCTCATACGGGATTTCATCATCGAGATCGCAGGCCTTGTGAAGGGCCCGGGCTAGCGGCGGATTTTCGACAATTGGAATGTCGTTTTCATTGGCAAGCTCACGGATCTTGGCGGCGATATTATCCATCCCTTTGGCGACAACCACCGGCGCACGCTCCTCATCCGGCTTATATTGCAGGGCAACTGCGAAATGGGTCGGGTTCGTGATCACGACATCCGCTTCCGGCACCGATTGCATCATCCGCTGGCGGGAGCGTTCCGCCCGCAAGGCCCGAAGGCGCGCGCGGATCATAGGATCGCCCTCCGTCTGCTTGAACTCGTCCTTGATCTCCTGCTTGCTCATGCGGAGTTCTTTATTATGATTATAACGCTGATACATAAAGTCGAGCCCAGCAATGATGCTCATTACCGCCACCACACCCGCCAGTAACAACAGCGCCTGATCCTGGATCAGTTCAAGCACCTGCGATACATCATAAGAGACAACGACCGGAAGCTGGTCCATCGACGGCAGAACAAATAGAATGGCGATCGATCCCACTAGGGTAATCTTGAAGAGGCCTTTCAGAAACTCGACGATTGATTTTAGGGAGAAAAGCCGTTTCGTACCTTTAAGAAGGGAGAGCTTCTCCAGCTTCGGCTTTATCCTCTCCGCCGAGAAGACCGGCCTGTGCTGCACCAGATTACCAAGCAATCCGGCGATCATCAGCGTGCCGAGCGCCGGAGCCACAACAAAGATAACAGCCCAGCCAAGATCGCCGAAAATCTGGCCCAGATGGAAGCGGTCCGTCGCGATTGCATGAGGTTGTTCGACAAATTTAAGAAGATCATATGTCAGGCCGTTGCCAAGCCCGGCGATAAAGATCATGACAACCAGCGTAATCCCGATGGTCATGAACCAATGGCTCACCTCCTGCGATTTCGGCACCTGCCCTTTCTTGAAGGCATCTTCAAGTTTCTTCGCGGTCGGTTCTTCGGTTTTTTGGGCATCATCTGTATCGTCAGCCAACTGCCCTTACTCCCCAAGAAAGCGGGTCAATGCTTCCTCGTAATAACTGATAAACCACATCATACTGGCACCAATTGTAATCGTCAGAATGGCAAAGGAAAGGACAATCTGCAACGGCATAGCCACGAAGAAAATCTGCACCTGCGGCATCAGGCGGTTGATCAGGCCACTCCCCATGTAAAAAGTGATCCCGAAAACCAGAAATGGCGCGGACATTTGAAAGCCGAGCAGGAAGGATTGCTGAACGAAATCCGTGATCAGCATGCTGATACTGCCAAAATCCGGAACCTCGGCAATCGGGAAAAGACGATAGGTGGCGAAAGTTCCCTCGATAAACAGATGATGCATGTCAGTGACAAAAATCATCGTCAGCCCCATCAATGTCATGAAGGTACTGGTAATTGCGCCCTGAGTCATTTGAGCAGGATCAAAGAACTGCGCGGCGGCAAGACCGGATTGCTGCGCAATAATCGTTCCCGCCACATGCAGGCTGCTGAGCAGAAGACGTAAAACACCGCCCATGACGAGGCCAATCACCATCTCCCCGACGATCAACAGAAAGAGCCCGATCGGTGTCGACGGTTCCGGCGGTATCTGGCCGGCTGCTACTGGCATGACAATAAAACTTACGGCAAGCGCAATGGCGAGCCGCACACGCGGCATAATAAAGGCCTCCCCAAAGCCCGGTACGACCATGAAGGCAGCACCAAGACGGATAAATACCACGAGGAAGGCAAAGATATTAACGCTGAGAAACTGGTCCAGCATCTAGCGGCCACCGGCGATCATACGCCCGAGATACGTTGGGCGAGCTGCTCCATCAACGCGATCATCGAGGAAATCATGAACGGCATGAAAATAATCAGGGAGAGGAAAATCGCCAAAATTTTTGGAACGAATACCAGAGTCATTTCCTGCACTTGGGTCAGGGCCTGAATGAGGGCGATCACAAGACCAACTCCCAGCGCGACCAACATGACCGGCGCGGAGACAGCGAGCAGGACCCAGATCGCCTCTCGTACTACGTCAACGACATCGGCTGGGGTCATGTTGCATCAATCCTTATGCTGTAAGTTACCGTTACAGCCTAGATTGGCATTTTTATGATGTCTTGATAAGCCTGAATTACACGATCGCGCACCGCGACCACAGTTTCAAGGGTTGCCTCGGCGTTACTGACGGCCGTTACGATATCCGCAAGGCCGGTATTGCCAGTGATGGCTTCCATGCTGACCTGCTCCGCATTGACACCGGTTTCAATGGCATTTGCTCCGGCATCGGACAGCATTTCCGCGAAGCTCGGTCCTTCAATCGCAGCCTCGGAGGCGGCTTCCGGCTTGGCGCCCAGAGAATTGTTAATTGCTTTTGAATAGGCCTGTGTTGCCGCTAAGGCGCTTGTATCAACCATTTTCTACCCTCCACTCATCCCTATTGTTTCAGGATGTCCAGCGTCCGCATGATCATCTTTTTCGACGCCTCAATCACACCCAGGTTTGCCTGATAGGACCGCTGGGTTTCCTTCATGTCCATAATCTCAACCAGAGAATTGACGTTCGGCATCTTGACATAGCCATCCGCATTCGCGGCGGGATGGCTCGGATTGAACTTGAGGTCAAACTCCGTCTTGTCTTCACCAATACGGCCAACCTTGACCTTGGTCACATTTTCCTCACGATCGAGAACATTACGAAAGGAAATGGTTTTCCGCCGATAGGGATCTTCGTCAGGCGTCTTGCCCATGCTGTCCTTATTTGCCAGGTTTTCGGAGATAACCCGCATCCGCTTACCCTGGGCATCCATGCCCGAGGCAGAGATGGACATTGTTTTTAAAAGATCCATGTTACCGGTTTCCTTATCTAATCCGATTAACGGCGACCAAGGGCTGTTTTTAACATCCCCAAATTTTTTCGATATAGCGATGTGGTCAATTCATACTGTATTTGCGTTTCCGCAACTTTCATCATCTCTTCTTCAAGAAGCACGGCATTTCCGGTGGGCGTCATTTCGCTCACGTCCCGGCTTACCTGTGTCTCATAACTTGTTATTTCATCAACAAAAATATGCTTCTTGTTTGTCCTGTTGATCAGAACGCTCTTATCTTCGGGCGCATCAATCATTTCGCGAAATTCCAGCGGCTTGAGGTCACGCGCGCGATAGTTCGGCGTGTCGGAATTGGCAATATTCTGCGCCAGCACCTTTTGCCGGGCTGTCAGCCATTTCATTTTCTCCGTCAGCGCGGCGAAAAGAGGAATTTTTTCCAAATTCATATCAGGATCGCTTCTGTTCGCGGTTTTTCCTGACCTTACATTAGGCGAGAAATCTTAATAGACTATGAATTTGGGGAATTTGAAGAAGACAGACACAAAAAAACGCCCCGAAAAATCGGGGCGCTTGTGTCTTTTCGAGCCTAGCGGACTTTTCAAGCAGCTTCCCAGGCTTCCGGCTCATAATTCTGGATGCGATCGGCAAATTTCTCGATCAAGGCATCATCGGCGAGCTTGCTGGTGACCAACATGTCGTCTACATGCATCTCGGCTTCAACGATCTTCACGCTTTTTTCCTGAAGGATCTCATTGATTTCCTCAGAGGAAACCACGCTCCGCCCTTCCAGCAATCCCGCCTCAGCGAGGACTTTCGGCGCATCTTCAATCAGAGCGACCGGCTTGTTGTCCTCCATGAAACCCCGCATGAAGCGGGCTGTCTGCGGATCCGAAATAAGCCGGTTCACATGGCGCGAGCCGCCGGGAATGATAACAGCGTCGAAATGATGGGACATAGAGGTTGCAAGATGCGCATTCGCCGGGAAGAAATGCCCCCAGCCATTGCCGTGCCAGCTATTAACGACGCCTTTTTCCGGCGAGACGATTTTTACATCCGCCCCGGTCAGAACGAGAGCTTTATGCAGGCTCGTCATATGGGATTCTTCAAAACCGTTGGCAACCAGAATGGCAACGGACTTGCCATTTAACGCATTTTCCAAGTCACTCATATAATCCATACCCCTTTAGTCTGTGGCATCCACCGTGCGTTTCAAAATTATTGAACGACGGGAGCATTCAATATTACATGGCAATTCTCTACTGGAACGGCCAATCGTGTCACAATGACATTTGTTCAATTTCTGTTGTGCAAATCGGAGCCATCGCTCCTGTCAGTATTGCTGCACAGTGCCGGAAACATTTAATATAGGCTATGTCGCCATTGCCCTGCGAGGCGGAACATAGTCTTTCCCAATCCGAGTTGCAAGAAAGAAGTTGCCTATTCGGGCCATTTCAATGCCCCGGTTAAGTAAAATTTAAGTACAAATATCTATGTTCAGTGACGCAGGTCACTTCTGGCCGGAGATACTAATGTCACAAAATGAAGAAGGCGCCTCGCAAAGCGCCGATGACTCCATTGCTGTTGCCTTGAGTTATGACGAGACTCCGGCGTCGCTGGCCCGGGTAACGGCGAGTGGTAAAGGAGAAGTCGCCGAACAAATCTTGCAATTGGCTTTCGCTCGTGGTGTAAAGGTGCGCACCGATTCTGATTTGGCACAGATTTTATCGGAAATTGAAGTGGATTGCCCCATCCCGCTTGAGGCATTCGCCGCTGTTTCAGAAATTCTGTCCTATCTGTATAAGTGCCAGGATAAATAGTCAGTTTGATTAGTAAGCCTCTAATGGAAAATTTTGCCACAATAAACGCCGATATATCCGACGTGCAGAACGACATTACGGAGTATCTGGAACAGACACGGCGCGGGATCATGATCGACATGGGCTCACTGCCACAAAAAATTGTTCGCCTTCAGGGGCGGGTTCAGAGCGCGCCGAAAGATGAACGCCAGGAACTGTCGCAATTTATGGGGCAGGTCATGCAGTCCCTCAACACCCTGTCCAACGAAATTCAGCAACGATATGATTCATTAAGCCGCGATATCAATGCGCTCGAAAACAACACCCATAAAGAATAGTTTTCAAAAACCCTTCGGCCCGCTACTGTATGTCCGAAACGCGTAAAAAATGATCGGACGGATATTTTAATGGCAGGCAAATGGAACCCGTACAATACCTGAAATATATTGTCGGCCTGCTTATTGTTCTGGGTCTTATTGCGCTCATCACTCTGCTCGCCCGGCGCTTCGGAATGGTGCCGAGAGCCTCAAGGGACCCATCCGCCCCAAAACGTCTTTCCGTAATCGATGTCATGTCCATCGATGCCAAGCGGCGCCTCGTCCTTGTCAAACGCGATGATCAGGAACATCTCTTGCTGCTCGGTCCGGAACGGGATGTCGTTGTCGAGCGGAATATCTCCGTCAATGAAAACGCCGAACAGGGCGATGTGAAGAACGCATGATAAAATATCGTAGCTTGGGCCGTCTTTGTGGCTTTAAATTGTCCAATAGCAATCTTGCCGCTCTTGCCGTCGCCGTGATTGTCATGGCCCTGCCGCTTGATGTTCTGGCGCAATCCGTGTCTCTTGATCTTGGCGAGGACGCAGGCCCGCTGACTGGCCGGATTGTTCAGCTTGTTGTCCTGATGACGGTGCTCAGTCTCGCACCGGCCATCCTGATCGTCACCACGTCTTTTACACGCCTGATCGTGGTCCTCTCCCTATTACGGAGTGCACTCGGCGTTCAGGCGACCCCACCGAATGTGGTGATTATCTCGCTTGCGCTGTTCCTGACCGCCTTTATAATGGCGCCAACGTTCGAGGCTGCCTATGAAAATGGCATTGTCCCGCTGATCGATGAAGAAATTGACGAAACAGAGGCTTTTGACCGCACGGTTACCCCCTTCAAGACTTTCATGCTTCAACATGCGCGGGAGAAAGACATCCTTCTCTTTATGGATTTAAGCGCAACTCCCGCCACGGAGACACCAGAGGAAGTACCTTTGAAGGTTCTGGTGCCGGCCTTTATGATCAGCGAGCTCAAGCGCGCGTTCGAGATCGGGTTTCTGCTGTTTGTCCCCTTTATCGTGATCGATATGGTGGTTGCCTCCATCCTGATGTCGATGGGCATGATGATGTTGCCCCCGGTGATGATTTCTCTTCCCTTCAAGCTGATCTTTTTTGTGCTGGTGGATGGATGGAACCTGGTCGCAAAAAGCCTCGTTGAAAGCTTCGTGAATGGATCGGGGTAGCGGTATCTCCTCTATTGTAAAAATGATGCCTTCCGGAAAGGCGGGAGTTGCCGCTGCTCTGCTTGCCTGCCTCGTCCTTCTATATATCCTCGTCCCGCTCTTCTCCAACGAGGCCCCCGCGCGCGGATTTTGGTCTGAGACAAAACCATCCCTTAACCTCACCCATATCTTTGATGGCGAGATTAACCGCCACGGCAAGCCGGTCGGCTTTCACGTCGCCCCGAGAGAGCCGATAGGCGCGACATCCCGTATCAAGAAAATTATGTCTGGTCCGAACCGCGTCGGCGTCTATACCGCCATGGTCGAGATCTTTGATCCCGACGAGCGTCGCTGGAAAGAAAAATTCTCCAGTTTCTTTCCGGATGATTTTTCCCGGCAGCAAATCATCAGCAGCATATTATTCGCCCATTCAAATAATCGGTTACCGGAAGGATCCCGTTGGCGGGGCCCGTCGGGGCATGGCTTCCTAATCGAAGGGTACCGCTTCGGCAATGGCGATATCAACACCGCCTACCCTCTGTATGTTGCGGATTAGAGGTCCGGGAAATGCTGGAAATTCATCTGACAAGAGATAAAGAGAGCGGATTAATAGAGGTAACATTATCCCCTGAAAACAAACTGTTGAAAGAATTTTTTGAAACAGAAATTCAGGGGGATATAGCGCTTATCGACTACTTGAAGACAAAAGAAGCCGGGAATCAGGGTGAGGATTATGAAATCACCGGCAATGGCTTTACCCTGACCCTGAACCATGATCGCTATATTATCACCCCTCTTTATGAGGACACGCGGCCCGCGCAAGCCGGCCCGCGCGGGGATTTCTTTCTTCTTCTCGATCGCTGGCGGCAGTTCTTGAAAAAGGAACCGCGCGAAAATTAACAGTTTGTTAATAAGCTTACGCCTATAACGTGCCTATTAGAAAAATAGTATTCGTATAAATATTATTTAAAATTGTATTGATTGGAGACAATCATGACGTCAATTCTAGGCTCAGCGATCAGCGGCATGGCGGCCGCAACCAAACGGGTCGAAGTATCCGCGCAAAACCTGGTCAATGCGAACAGTGTCGGCACACCCGGCGCGAATGACG